>JBMNTM010000155.1:0-4412 GCA_050945735.1 Desulfosporosinus sp. | reverse complement strand
ACTTGACCGCTCCAAGAGCTAAACCATAGATGACCAGTGTCTCTGTAATTGCGAAGGGACCTTTCCAGAATGTTTAAAACTTTAGTTATACCTCTAACTGGTACTAAACATTCTCTTCAGCCTTTGTCGAATAATTCTCTTCAACCGTCGCATTATATATGAAATAAATTTTTCTTCCTTCAGAATCTTGTGTTCCTCCAATAAACTTTCGGAAATTTCTTTCCACCGCGAAAATGCTCCCACAATATTGTCATCCCTGTTTTGTTTTAACTCACTAATATATTCCCAAGTTTTGTCCGGCACATAGCGATTATGGACAAAAATGAGTTCCAAAAGCGATGCTAGTTTTCTCCATTTAAATGGTTCATCGCCTATCTCCAAGGGACGGATAATGTAATTAATCATTACATTTTGCTTTTTTTCCGAAATGATGATATTCTCCGGTTCTAGGCAAGCATATGCCATAAAATCTGGAACTGTATCCAGTAGCAAACATGCCTCCAATAACTTAGAAGCATATTGGCATCGCAATTCAAAATCCTCTTTGTCTACATTTTGAAAAAAGTTCGGAAGCTTCACACCAGGATGATACTCAAAAACCGCCGTTATACTATGTTGACCGGAAAGAATGCAAATAAATTCTGCATGTTGCTCCTGGTTCAAACTATAAAACTGTGGTAAAAATCGCCTAATATCTTCGTATTTTTCATAGATATTTAAGATCATTGGCCGATAGTCATTGTTTGTTTCCACATCAATACAAAGACAAGCTTTATAGCCTTCTTCCGCCTCTATTACTTCAAGAACCTGATATTTTCCCCCTTGTATCAGGGTATCCATAATTTCCTCCAAATCAAATTCATTTCTAGAGATATAATCCTCCGGACTTAATCCTCTACAATTACAAAAGCACTGGTTTTAGTAGCTGGGTCTGCTGTACTTGTTGCTACAATTTCATATGTTCCGGACTTGCTTGGTGCCTGATAAAGTCCGTTTTGATCGATTTTACCACCCTCATTATCTTGAATACTCCAAATTACGCCTTTATCTGCTGTTCCGTTAACCTCTGCTTCAAACTGCATTCTATCCAGGACCTTCATCTTGTAAATCTCCGGTTTGATTTTGATACTGACAATATCTTTGGCACGTAAATCGGCAGTATCCCTTGTCACTTTGTAAGCAAACCAGCGTACTCTGATTATGTGCCCATCCACATGATCCAAACATCTGACTCCAACGCGGAAAGTACCCTTGTCAGGATACCGGCCACTTCCACCTTCGGAATATGCTTTCCTTCGTTTTTTGAACTAAATACATCCCCATTTCCAAATAAGAGTTTTCTATTTTCGCTATCCCCAAATTCTACAGCAAATGTCAGACTTACATTTCCAATCCCCAAATTATGAGGAACCTCATCGGAAACATATCTGGAATTGACGCGGATAGCCCCTGACAAAGGAACACCCACAACCCCGGAAGAGGTTGCGTAGTCATAAGCCTCAGAGGACGCTAATCCGAAGCGAAAATTAATACTTTGCTTATCTGGATTGTATTTTGCAGATACTTCCGGCTTTTGCCAGTATTTTAACGTTTCTACTTCTGTTGTCACACTTTTGATTACCTCTTGGGGCATTTTGCTATCCAAGGTTTGATTTCCAGCTAACCTTCCGGAAAGAGCGGAAATTTTTTGTTCAAAAGGCAAAGCAGTTATCTTCCTGATTATATAAGTACTCCCAGCACTTACATAATCAATCTTTGCCAAATATATTGGAGTATCTTCACCGGACATCTGCCTATCGAGGCTGCTTAAGCGGATATTGATCATTTTCTCATAGCTTGAACTATCTCTACATATGTAAATATCGAATTTCTGATTTAGTTCTACCTGATCGGTAAAATCCCCCATACTTAAGGCAAGGGTTGCCTTTCCCTTTCCGAAGGGTACCTTTATATCTGATATGGAAGCTGCTCTAAAAGTATAGTTTAAACTTTGTATATCACGTTCTGAATTATTTTCTTCATTAAATATAATCTTGATCCTATCACTATCATTACTTCTAAAATAATCCGATTCAAAAGTATATTCAAAGGATAGCGGCGGCATCTCTGTTCCTTTCACAATAACATATCTTACTGAAAACTCCTGATCTGCTATAACAACCGCAGGTATTACCTGGTAAATGCCCAACCCTTTGCTGGAGTAAAGCACTTGGACATGATTTTTTCCCGACTCACTAAAAAGTGTATTTACATCCGGCTCTATAGTATCCAAATAGAGACGATAGCCTTCTTCTATCTTGTTAAACTGCTGACTGTCACGGTCTGCCACACCAATGTTATTTACCGGCTCTCTCATCTCTTCTTCATACTCAAGGCAAAGGTAAGCCTGTTCGTGGCCGGCAAGGGCTTCAAAGCCCTCAATCATCTGCAGCTTTCGAATAATGGGAGAAGTCACAACGATCTCCCTTCCGGAATAATCTAACGCTAACCCTGTTTCAACAGAAAAGGATGTGTCATCATTAAGATATACACCCAGTCCGCAAACAACCCCGGCTCCAAAAATGCAGCGATTAATCAGCCGACGCTTATTATTGTAATAACTTTGTTCTGTTTCAAGATCCCTTGCCGTGAGCATCTTACCATGAAAATAACGGTTACGCTCCATGGGAAATAGGGTTTTATTCTTCATCTATGCTTCCTCCTATCAAGGTATCGTCAGATATGGCAATATTCTCATCTATGCTCACATAGCTATATTCACTAACCATTGAATTAACCCCAAGATATGTATGTTTACCTAGAATAATTCTCCTCTTCAAAAGTACTATTTCCATCTCGGTATATGCGGGGATGATACTTTTTAATTTACCCATGAAGCTGTAGATGTTTTGTTTATTAAAAACATCTGCAGGAACCAAAATAAAAAATTTATATGGGTTGGTGCCAAAAAGTTCCCTATATAACTCTTGATCCCGGCCTTCATACAGCATTTGTTTATATTCGAAATACTCAATAATTCTCGGTCTAACCTTAAGCTCACGTTCCACAAACCTCTCGATACCCGGCTTGGTTCCAATAGCTGAATACTCCGGCATAATAGTAGCAATACGTTCCCTCAGCTCTTCGTCCCCCATGTTCTGGGTTTCATGGATACTCACCCAGCTTGCCAAATAGCGGAGCATATCTCCTTTGGCCAAGGTGTAATCCAGCTTTTCAGGAATATGATTCACATTTTCTTCTATATCAAAAAAAATATTATCAAAGATTTTCATAAAACGTCTAAAAAAATCATTGTTTTCATTATCGTCTCTATATATTTCCGGAAGGTAATGAATAATCTGCTCACCGGCCAACAACAACTTGATTTTACGCAAACAGAAGAGGTCGGGCTGTGGTACCAGAAACTCCAGCTTAAGCCACAGATACCGCCCGCTGACTCGTAATAGGCCATCTGTCGAACCGATAAAGGCTTGTTTGAAAAGGGAACTAAGCACTTTAATCCCAGATGAAGGTTCTTTTTGCGCTTCTTTGATATATTCATCCAGGTTTACCAGTTTATCCCCCAACAACACATCCCTGCTATCACAAGCAAAACACGAAACCTTAATTACGGAGTTTTCCGACAAATCAGCTTCTATAATTATACTGTCCCAATGAAAATCTTGTTCTGTGCTGTCAATAGATCCGGTAATTATCACTCCAGTTGCCAGCATTCCATGCTCCTGACTTTTTGAAAACACGAGTTGGTTATCCTGTGGTTGGAGATTTCCCAACAGGCTGCGTTTCCAC
The DNA here is from genome assembly GCA_050945735.1 of Desulfosporosinus sp. Lineage (GTDB taxonomy): Bacteria > Bacillota > Desulfitobacteriia > Desulfitobacteriales > Desulfitobacteriaceae > Desulfosporosinus. The sequence goes on along the minus strand of JBMNTM010000155.1, from coordinate 623 downwards.
TCCCTGTTCCGGTTGAGTGTTATGTACATCCTGTCTTTGTCCACTTTTATTCACCTCCTAATGCCTTAAGTCAAGTCGTATTAATATTTACTTCAACTTAATATACGGATTTGCATATCTCCTAGATAAGGAAGCCCATGCGGAGGTATTATAATATTACCGTATTTGTCCTTATAACTAGCATTACTTCTAGCAATTAATGTTATTTTTTTAACAAAATCAACTCCAGGTACAGCCTCGATTTTCGTTGCTATTATACTTTCGCGTACCGGTTGCCCAAACACCGGTTTTCCTTCCGGCATTCCCTTCCTTTGTGTTTCGAAATATAATTTAACGGCAGCTTCAATATCCATTTCCCTGCTTTCTCTGCTATTACTTTCCAGGATAACCTCTGCATAAACCGAGATCTTAATATACACAGGTCCTATAACCTTGACATTAGTAGTAATTAACCGGTATTGTTCCAAGTGTTTTCTGACCGCCTCCAGAAACTGTTTATCAGGCATTGGGAAAGCGTCTTCGCTACAGGGAAGGACTACAACTGTAACCGTTGCAGGAGCCTGTTTGTCTCCGGTAACTCTGCTGTCGGGATCATAAAGAGGAATAGCTTTAACACCCATGAT
>JBMNTM010000154.1:0-4412 GCA_050945735.1 Desulfosporosinus sp. | reverse complement strand
GTACAGGATTTGCTCATCGGTAAATCCAGAGATAATGAAGCATTGATTTGTCAACTACAGAACTGGATCGGCGAATTACCCAGTTATATCAAGGCTTTATTTGCACAACCGAGGTGCGAAAGTTGAGTAAATGATTTAATGTGGAAAACTGGAATAAGTATCCAGAGGGGAAATAAAGAAATTTAACATCATCTAAGACTAATCGGCTAACTAAAATCTGAAACGCAAAGGTTGTGATCCAGTGTCGTGGGATATTGCATCTAAAGAATTATGTAAAGTAATAGTTACATCTAATGCAGAAAATGCATTAGTTACTGTAAAGAGTAACTCTGACAAATTACAATGTATTGGTGTGGGCACAGATGCTGCAGTGTTTCGCCATATTGATGCACCATCCTATGCTTTTAAGGTATTTAGTCTTGACAAGCTTAGAAAAATGAAAAAAGAAAAAGAGGTTTATTCTAAGCTTGGTCATTCAGAATATTTTCCGATTTATTATGGTGGTGGATTTAATTTCCTGGTAATAAGTTTTGAAGAGGGAATTACTCTTTATGATTGCTTGTTAAAAGGTATTCATATACCAAAACAAGTTATCCAGGATGTTGATAATGCAAGGAAGCATGCTCAAGACAGAGGACTAAACCCAAGAGATATTCACATAAAAAATATCCTTCTCTTCAACGGCAAGGCCAAACTTCTTGATGTTTCTGAATATATGAAACATGGAAACGATAATAGGTGGGAATACTTGAAAGAAGGATATAAGAAATACTATCATTTGATCGATGGAAAAGCTATCCCACTTTGGATTATCGAAACAGTAAGGAAGTGGTATAATCAGGCAGAACCAGACAGTTTCAACTTGCAAGATTTTATGCAACAACTCGCCTTGTTTTTTAAAATCGGAGTATAGTCGGAGTATAGAATGTAGATAGGCCTTTGGCCAGGTGGGTTATTAAGTGTAGGGATTTATTTATCATAACAAAAATTAATCTACAGTATTAAATAAATTAATCTACAGTATTAAAATGATATTCCTGTAAAGAATTCAGTGAAGTATTCCTATAGTTATTTTCCACAAAAGCCGCAATTCCTTTGGCACTTGCCAAGGCTGCCGCCATAGTAGTGATATATGGAACTTTATATTTAATGGCAGCTTTACGAATATAGGAGTCATCATGTTGACCGCGCCTTCCAAAAGGAGTATTGATCACAAGGTTAATTTCGTGATTGGTAATACCATCAACGATATTAGGACGTCCTTCATGTAATTTTTTAATTTTTTCGGATGGAATCCCATTTTCCTTCAGGAATTTATGCGTTCCTTCTGTTGCTTTTATTGTAAAGCCCAGTTCAGTATATAACTTAGCAGTTTCCAGGGAAGCCGGTTTCTCTTGATCGTTCACACTGAGCAGAACTGTTCCAGAAGTAGGCAGGGGAGACTGGATGGCTTCTTGTGCTTTATAGTAAGCAAGTCCAAACGTATCAGCAATTCCCAGGACTTCACCGGTTGAACGCATTTCTGGCCCCAGGATCGGGTCGACTTCCGGAAACATATTGAAGGGAAAGACGGCTTCTTTGACACCAAAATGAGAAATTTCTTTGCAGATAAGAGACTTGACAGGGGATTCCTGGCCATTAGCGGAAGCCATCATGACTTCAGTGGCAACACGAGCCATCGAAACATTACAGACCTTGGAAACCAAGGGAACAGTCCGGGAAGCTCGCGGGTTGGCTTCCAAAACATAAACCCGGTCATCTGCAATAGCATATTGCATATTCATTAGGCCGATTACGTTCAGCTCTTTAGCAATCTTTTGAGTGTATTGCACAATATCGTTAAGATGTTTTGCAGAAATACTGATTGGTGGAATTACACAGGCTGAATCTCCGGAGTGAATCCCAGCTAATTCAATGTGTTCCATAACCGTCGGGACAAAAGCGTCGCTGCCATCGGCGATAGCATCAGCCTCTGCTTCGATAGCATTCTTTAGGTAGCGATCAATTAGAATCGGTCTTTCGGGTGTAACCCCAACGGCTGCAGCCATATACTGGCAAAGCATCCCCTCATCGCGAACAATTTCCATGCCGCGACCGCCCAAAACATAGGAAGGACGGACCATCAAAGGATAGCCTATTCGATTGGCAATTGTCAAGGCATCTTCAAGACTGACTGCCATATCTGATTCCGGCATAGGAATATCCAGTTTTTCCATGATCTGACGGAAGCGATCGCGGTCTTCGGCTAAGTCAATCGTATCAGGTGTCGTGCCAAGAATTTTTACTCCTGCTTTAGCCAGGTCGGCTGCAATATTCAAGGGGGTTTGCCCACCGAATTGAACGATCACCCCCAGAGGTTTTTCTTTTTCGTAAATGCTTAAGACATCTTCCACTGTCAAAGGTTCAAAGTACAGCTTATCTGAGGTATCGTAGTCAGTGGAAACAGTTTCCGGATTACAATTAACCATAATAGTTTTATAACCTAAGTCACGCAGGGCAAAGGCCGCATGGACACAACAGTAATCAAATTCAATTCCCTGACCGATTCGGTTTGGACCACCACCGAGAATCATCACTTTCTGCTGATCACCAGTATTTTTTGTCTGATCAGGAGCATTGTCGGTGGAATAATTGTAGGTGGAATAATAGTAAAACGCATTTTCGACACCACTTACCGGAACAGCTTCCCATCCTTCGACGATACCCAAAGCGGTTCTGCGCTCACGGATTTCTGTTTCCGACAAATTCAAGAGCATCGCTAAATAACGGTCAGCAAAACCATCCCTTTTCGCTTGGATCAACAGTTCATCAGGCAGGTGGCCATCTTTATACTGGAGGATTTTTTCCTCAAGTAAAACAAGCTCTTTCATTTGTTGAATAAACCAGTGTTTGATATGGGTCAACTTGTGGAGTTGTTCAATATCAGCTCCTTTACGTAAGGCTTCATACATAAAAAACTGGCGTTCACTCGAAGGCTCTGCCAAGAGCATTAGCAATTCTTCTAGGGAACGCCGGTTATAATCATTGGCAAAACCTAATCCATAACGATTTATTTCGAGGGAACGAATAGCTTTATGGAAGGCTTCTTTATAATTTTTTCCGATGCTCATTACTTCACCGACAGCACGCATTTGTGTTCCTAGTTTGTCCTGAGAACCGGGAAACTTTTCAAAAGCCCAGCGAGGAAATTTTATGACGACATAATCGCCAGGCGGAGTGTATTTTTCCAGGGTACCCTCCCGCCAGTAAGGTATTTCATCAAGGGTCAAGCCAACAGCCAGCATTGCCGAAATCAAAGCAATGGGAAAACCCGTGGCTTTTGAGGCCAAAGCAGACGAACGAGATGTGCGAGGGTTAATTTCGATAATAACCACTCGGTCGGTTTTAGGATCATGGGCGAATTGAACATTAGTACCGCCAATAACTTCGATTGTTTCGACAATAGCAAAAGCCATTTTCTGTAAGCGTTGTTGCAGTTCAGCACTAATTGTCAGCATGGGGGCTGAACAAAAGGAATCGCCTGTATGCACACCCATGGGATCAATATTTTCAATGGAACATATGGTTAGCATCTGATTTTTAGCATCCCGTACAATCTCTAGTTCTAATTCTTCCCAACCTAATAGGGATTCCTCAACAAGAATTTGCCCAACCATACTGGCTGCAATTCCTCGGTTGGCGATCGTTCTTAACTCTTCTACATTATAAACCAGACCGCCGCCTGTTCCTCCCATAGTATATGCGGGACGGATAACTACGGGATATCCTAGTTCCTGAGCAATTTTTTCAGCGTCTTCTACAGTATAGGCTGGTTTACTACGTGGCATGTCAATCCCTAACTTATTCATGGTCTCTTTAAAGGCAATTCGGTCTTCACCACGTACGATAGCTTCGACTTCAACGCCGATTACTTTAACCGCGTACTTTTTTAAAACTCCTGTCTTATGCAATTCTGAACATAAGTTTAGTGCGGACTGACCACCTAGATTCGGGAGCAGTGCGTCAGGGCGTTCTTTAGCAATGATATTTGTCAGACTTTTGATATTCAGTGGTTCTATATAGGTTGCATCAGCTAATTCCGGGTCAGTCATAATTGTAGCTGGATTTGAATTGACAAGTACAATTTTATAACCAAGTTTTCGCAGAGCTTTGCATGCCTGGGTTCCGGAATAGTCAAATTCACAAGCTTGTCCAATCATGATTGGACCTGATCCAATAATAAGTATTTTGTGGATGTCAGTTCGTATTGGCATACCTATCCTCCATTTCCTCCATTCTTCAAGACAAAGGTGCTTACGTCCTATGAGTTAACAAGGTAATTATATCAGAAATCAAGGTAATTATACTAGAAATAGTGTAATTTTATAAGTGCTTGTGAATAATTATACATCGTCATGTTCATATTACTCATT
>JBMNTM010000153.1:0-4445 GCA_050945735.1 Desulfosporosinus sp. | reverse complement strand
TATTAGGTAGACTCATGTCGGACCCTCCTCTAAATGTTTAGGTTTTGTCACTTAAAACATTATCAGAGGTTCTGACTTGAGTCACTCTATTTTCTTATGTTTGGGCAATTCATTTTACAACTTACCAGAAAATAATTATTTCTATTCGCAAACCAAATGGGTATTTGAAACTTCGCACTTGGTTGCAGATTCTTGTTTATTCCAGATAATCCTTGAGCTTTTTACTACGGCTTGGATGGCGTAATTTTCGTAATGCCTTGGCTTCAATTTGACGAATTCGTTCTCTGGTTACTCCGAATTCCTGTCCAACTTCTTCCAATGTCCGGGTGCGTCCGTCATCCAGTCCAAAGCGTAACCTCAGTACCTTCTCTTCACGGGGAGTTAATGTATCCAGAACTTCTTCCAATTGTTCCTTTAAAAGGATGAACGAAGCGGCCTCTGCTGGTGCCGGAACATCCTCGTCTGGGATAAAATCTCCCAAATGGGAGTCTTCTTCTTCTCCAATGGGTGTCTCCAGTGAAACCGGTTCTTGGGCAATCTTCATGATTTCACGTACACGTTCGACTGGGATATCCATTACTTTAGCTATTTCTTCAGGAGCCGGATCCCTGCCTAATTCCTGCAAGAGCTGACGGGACACACGGATTAATTTGTTAATTGTTTCAACCATATGCACTGGAATCCGTATCGTTCGAGCCTGATCGGCAATGGCACGCGTTATTGCTTGACGTATCCACCATGTGGCGTACGTGCTGAATTTAAACCCTTTGATATAATCAAATTTTTCGACTGCCTTAATCAGACCAAGATTTCCTTCCTGAATTAAATCAAGAAAAAGCATACCCCGTCCAACATAGCGTTTCGCAATACTGACAACAAGCCGCAAGTTGGCTTCGGCTAGACGGCGCTTAGCTTCCTCGTCACCGCTCTCCATTCGTTTCGCCAATTCTATTTCTTCCTCTGCTGAAAGCAGTGGGACGCGTCCAATTTCTTTTAAATACATACGGACCGGATCATCAATCCCAACACCTTCAGGGACGCTCAGATCCACTTCTGTCTCTTCCTCTACTACATCGTCTTCCGATTCCTCTACTAGATTGTCCTTATTCTTTTTAAGAACTTCCAGTTCAATATCACCAGGCTCAGGCACTACTTCTATACCCATTTGGCCAAATTGTTGGTAGACATCGTCAATTTGATCTGCGGTAAGATCAATGTCTTGGAGAGCATCCATAATCTCTCGATATGTTATGAACCCTCTCTTTTTACCTTTCTCAATGAGGGCTTGAACACTATCCACTTTTTGCTCTTCATTCATCTGTCCCCCACCTTCTCTCAGCTCTTCCTGTTGAGAGTTTTTAACCTTACTATTTACCACGTTTTAACCGCTCTCCTATCTCTTTCAACAGAGCCATAGCCCCTGCCATGTCACCGGATTTTTCTAAAGCTGCCATACGTGCTTGAAGATCTTCCACTCTTTCCTCTGCTTGTGAAGAAAGAATTTCCTTGATGCAATCGTCTAATAGTCGCTCACTTTGCGATATATCTAACTCTTCCAGGAATAAGCCCGCCAAATGGCTTTGAACTGTTTCGTCACAGTGTGTCGGCAATGCACCATCCTGATCGAGATAATCAAAAATTTGTTGATGTACAGGGACCTTCCAAAAGGATTTACCAAGGGATGTCTTGATTTTAGACAAATAAGAAATATCTTCTAAAAGCAAGCGCATGAGTATGAGCTCTGCCCGGTAAACACCCAAATAGACGGTCGGTAGAGGGGGTACACTTTTACCCCTACATATAATAGCATTAGTAATATTATTCCTATTTTTTATAGAACTAATCTGATTTTGTTGAAAATATTCCTGTAAACGCTCTTTTTTTGGTTTTTTCATTTCATAGCTTGCAATCTCGCGTTGTACTACCTCTAAGGTAAGTCCAAGTTCCGAACTTAATAAGCGCTCATATCCTTCCCGTTCTACCGGACTGGTAACTTTTATGATGTCCGGTGCAAGTTTAAGCACTAATTCTGCTTTTTCGGGAATGCTCCGTAATGGCTTTTCGCGGACCAGTGTCCGATATTTGAACTCCACAAAGGTCAAAACCTTACTCAGAGCTTCTTCAAACTTTTCAACACCATAATTTTTTAGAAAATCATCCGGATCTTTTGCTTCGGGTAAGGTTAAGACTTCTACCCGTATCCCGTAGTCGCGAAGGATTTCTCCCCCTCGAAGCACAGCTTGAATGCCCGCACTGTCGGAGTCATAAAGAAGGATGACATGTGTCGTATACCTTCTTAATAACTTTACCTGATCCCTTGTTAAAGCTGTACCCAAGGACGCTACCGCATTAGAAAACCCCGCATTTTGCAAGGCAATAACATCCATATAACCTTCGACCAAAAGAGCATATCCTTTTTCACGAATACCTAGGTATGCACGATGCATTCCATAGAGGTGATGTCCTTTATTAAAAAAAATACTTTCCGGAGAATTCAGATATTTAGGGATTGAATCATCCAGCACTCGACCACCAAAGGCAACTGAATGTTTACGTCGATCAAGTATGCTAAATAAAACGCGGTTTCGGAAACGATCATAGTATTGACGACCGCCTCTACTTTGCGTTTTCTTTTCAACGGCTAAGCCTGTTTTGGCTAATTCATGCGGTCGAACACCCCGTTCCTGCATGTAATTCAATAATCCGTCCCAACGCTCCGGAGCATATCCTAAACGAAAGCTTTTAATGGTATTAATGTCAACCCCACGCTTGGCAAAGTAGATTCGTCCAGGTTCTCCTTCAGGTAATCTTAATAAAATGTCATTATAGTAGCCTGTTGCCCATTCGTAAATTTCTTCATAACGTCGGCGGAGTCGGTTTTCTTCCCGTTCACGGGGAGTCAGTTCCTTCTCAGGAAGAGATATACCATATCGTCGCGCCAAATTGTAAACACTTTCTATAAAAGACCAATATTCCATCTTCATTACAAAAGAAAATATATCTCCTCCAACATTGCAGCCAAAACAATAAAACATTTGTTTCTCAGGAGCGACAGAAAAACTAGGTGTTTTTTCTGAATGGAAAGGACAAAGCCCCCAATAATTTTTCCCCTTCCGCTGCAAGCTGACGTATTCGGATATAACCTCAACGATATCCGTGCGTGAACGTACTTCAGCAATAGTCTCTTCCGGAATCAAATCGACATAAGCTTTATTTTTCACGTTTTTTCGCCCTCTGATGTTAGACCCATTTTATTTTAATTTATCAATCCTTTACCTATACAATTCTTCGCCGAAAATTCACGGAATCCTCTTTTTTTGTCTTATTTACCAGAGTTACTTTTAGAAATAATTCAAATGCTTTTCCAGAATCTATTATATTCTCCTTTTTAGTTATAATACCTCCTTTCTTCGACACTTATTTTATTATCCGGGACATTGCTCCGTTTAAGGCCACATATACTAATCCCTTTTCACTATTTGAAAATCATGTTAATATATAAACAATCGGATTAATCCTTAATAAGAAATAATACCAATAAAAAGAACAACTTATACTTATTACTTATCTTATACTTATTACTTATTAAGAAAGAAGGATAATATCTATGCCAAAACATATATCAAAAACATTTTTTTTACTAATTATTGCAGGATTTATTTGTGGAATTCTTCTGACAGGATGTACATCGGCCAAAACAACACTTCAATCCGGTGATCCTGCAAACATAAGCCCTGAAAATGCTCAAACTCCTTCTGACAACCAAGTCACTCCACCAGTCACAACCCAGCAGTCCAAAAAATTAACCCTTTACTTCCCCAATGCGGATGCCAGCGGGCTAATAACTACGAACAGAACAGTAACCGTTAAGGATCAAGAAATCATCAAAACAATGTTTATAGAACTGGCAACTCCCCCTCCCGGATTGGAAAAGCCACTTCCTCAAGGGACGACTTTACTCAGCGCAACAGTTAGTGCAGACGGTGTAGCAACTATTAATCTCTCCAGAGACTTCCAAAAAAACTTTGGCGGAGGCTCTGCCGGTGAATTAATGACTATGTATAGTATTGTAAACTCGTTAACAACCCTGCCAAATATTCATAGTGTGCAATTTCTCTTGGAAGGAAAAAAGCATAATGGAATACTTGGGCACCTGGACACCAGTGTACCCCTTAAGAGAAACGATAGCTTGATTCTTAAATAACATCGTTTAATTAAATCACAAAATTGACGTCCGCTTTCAAGGCAAGCGGACGTCAATCTTTTACATTAAAAACCGTTAGCGATGCTGTTACCTATGTTTATCTCCACTTCCTTTTCCAAAGCAGCAACTGCCTAAGCAACACCAGATAGATAAGGGAATAAGTTCATATTCCTGATAGATTAAATCCAAGGAATTTATTCTTTTCTTTCATATAGATAAGGTTGCTGTTAACCACTTTTTT
>JBMNTM010000152.1:0-4452 GCA_050945735.1 Desulfosporosinus sp. | reverse complement strand
ATCTTCTATATATCTTCGAAAGCGATATCGACAGGTAAAATTTGAATTAATTCTTCGCGGCTGGAACTAGGCTTTTGGTATAAACGAACAGCTTGTTTTCGCACTGTCTTTTCAATGATGTTACGAACAAGTCGGGCATTTCCGGCATATGGATGTGTATTCAGTAAATGTTGCAGGTGAAGTCGAAGCGTCTCTGTTCCTTCCTTAGTGAGCTCATATTGACGGGACTTGAGCATTAAGTGACCGATAGCTAACAACTCATCGAGTGAATAATCCGGAAAATCAATATGAATGGGAAAACGTGAACGAAGTCCAGGATTGGTGTGAAGAAACCATTCCATTTCAACACGATAACCGGCTAAGATTAGCACAAGGTTATCTTTATTATCTTCCATGGCCTTCACTAAGGCATCTATAGCTTCCTTGCCGAAATCCTTCTCGCCCCCTCGGGCTAACGAATAAGCTTCATCAATAAAGAGAACTCCACCTAACGCCTTTTTAATTAGGTCCTTCGTTTTTTGCGCGGTATGTCCAATATACTCACCAACAAGATCTGCTCGCTCACATTCGATCACATGCCCTTTTTGAAGAACTCCCATCGCTTTAAAAAGTCTCCCAACCAAGCGAGCCACTGTTGTCTTTCCTGTTCCGGGATTCCCACGAAAAATCATATGTAGAACCAGGGGCTCTGCAATGAGTTTTTCCCGTGTACGGCGTTTTTGAATTTCCACAAAGGCTTGTAATTCACGAATAAGCTTTTTCACGGTCACTAATCCGATATAAGATTCCAACTCAGCAAGGATATCCTCTACTTTATCTTTATCTTTTTCCGTGGAAGAAGAATTACTCTTACGAACCCGCCTAATTCTCGATGGCTCTGATGTGGTAATCTGTGCGATTTCGCGAGGTAAAGGAGATTGAATGACCGGCGGCTGATGATTGTCCGATCTGAATTTTACGCGGATTGTCAAGGGTACAGTCACCTCCTACCATTACTAATATACTCAAGTAAAGATAAAAGGTGTCACCTAAAAGCAGCGTTATTATTTACCTGTTAAGGTCTTTAAATATCGTACGCGTGAATTATGATCCAAGAATTTCTTGCGCAAACGAATGCTCTTGGGAGTAATTTCTACTAATTCATCATCGTTAATAAATTCCAATGATTGCTCTAAGGATAATTCTCTGGGCTTATCCAGGCGCAATGCTTCATCGGCCGAACTGCTGCGTATATTGGTTAGTTGTTTTTTCTTACAAACGTTCACTTCAATATCTTGCTCACGCTTATTTTCTCCTACAATCATCCCTGCATACACATGAAGGCCTGGGTTGACAAATAAAACACCTCGCTCTTGGGCCGCATAAAGGCCATAGGCATTTGTTTCTCCTTCTTCGGAAGCAATAAGGACGCCATTATTTCGTCTGGGAATATCCCCTTGATAAGATTCATAACCCAGGAACACATGGCTCATCATGCCTTCTCCCCTTGTTTCAGTTAAAAAGTCACTACGGAAACCAATCAGGCCGCGAGCCGGAATTTTAAATTCCAAACGAAGCTGCGTGGCAGAAAGACTTGTCATATTAGTCATTTCCGCTTTCCGCTTGCCAAGAAGTTCCATTATAGAACCCAGTGCACTTTCATGAAGATCACAGATTAAATACTCCATCGGTTCGCATTTAACACCATCGATGATTTTATAAATAACTTCGGGTTTAGATACTTGAAATTCATATCCTTCCCGCCGCATGTTTTCAATCAGAATTGAGAGATGCAGTTCTCCCCTGCCGGATACTTTGAAGCAATCGGCAGAGCCCGTTTCTTCGACCCTTAAACTAACATTGGTCTCAACTTCTTTCCAAAGTCGTTCCCGTATCTTGCGAGAGGTAACAAAATGACCTTCTTGCCCGGCAAAGGGACTATTATTAACCATAAAATTCATGGACAAAGTGGGCTCATCTACTACGATGGCTGGTAAAGCTTCAGGATTAATAGCACAGGCAACAGTGTCTCCTATATTAGCACCGCTAAGTCCAGTAAGTGCAACTATCTCTCCGGCTGATGCTTCAAGAACAACTTTCCGTTTAAGACCTTCAAAAATTAATACTTTGCCTACTTTAGCCCGTTCAAAACTCTTATCCCGCTTAATTATGATAACATTTTCATTTTGATGGATCGTTCCCCGCACAATTCTGCCTATTGAAATTTTTCCCACATAATCATCGTAGTCCAAAGTAGTGACAAGCATTTGGAACGGAGCATGGAGATCGACAACCGGAGCTGGAATATGTTCCAAAATCACGGAAAACAACGGTGTTAAAGTGTTTTCCAAAGAATCTGGACTTAGTCCTGCAGTTCCCGCACGCGCTGAGGCATAAACGATCGGGAAATCTAACTGGTCGTCCTCTGCCCCAAGCTCAATAAAGAGATCAAGCACCTGGTCAACCACTTCTAAGGGACGTGCATCCGGACGGTCTATTTTATTGATTATAACAATTGGTACAAGTTTAAGTTCTAAAGCCTTTCTCAAGACAAAACGGGTTTGCGGCATCGGGCCTTCAAAAGAATCCACAATAAGAAGCACCCCATTAACCATTTGTAAGACACGTTCCACTTCTCCCCCGAAGTCGGCATGTCCTGGCGTATCAATAATATTGATCTTTATTCCCCGCCAGTGAACGGATGTGTTTTTGGATAAGATGGTAATTCCTCGTTCACGTTCTAAATCATTGGAATCCATGACGCGTTCCATAACTTGTTGGTTAGCTCTGAAGATACCGCTCTGTTTTAACATCGCATCTACAAGTGTCGTCTTTCCATGATCAACGTGTGCAATTATTGCAATGTTTCTTAAATCTCGAGTTTCCATATTGGGGTTGAGTTCCTTTCCTCACTAAATATAAAGCACAAATTAAAATATCATAAATGAGTAGTGAGTTCAAGAGAAAAAACTAAGTTTGGGAAAATACCAAACTTAGTTCCTCATGCCTTTGTACTATCCTAATTATTTAGCGGTAGGTGTACTCTTGGTTGATTCTGTAGTATGTGCTGTCATAAAGTTTATCGGGCGATTCGGCATGACTGTTGATATTGCGTGTTTATAAACCATCTGTTGTCTGCCATCAAACTCAACAACCACTGTGAAATTATCAAAACCTCTGATAAGCCCTTTAATCTGAAATCCGTTAACCAAGTAAATGGTTACCGGAAGGTTTTCCTTTCGTACCTGATTCAAAAAGATATCTTGTAAATTGATGGGAGATTTATTCATATATTTTGCCTCCATCACCTTTTATTTCTACTTTCTATTCTACACGAGTTTGATAGGCTCTGCAAGTTTTGACAATATCCTTAAGTAATCCTTCTGCATCATTTTCAATATTATACCAGATGATACGTGGATCACGGCAAAACCAAGTCAGTTGACGTTTTGCATAATGACGGGTATCTCTTTGTAATAAACGCAGCATTTCGGGTTTTGTAACAAGTCCCTTTATGTACCAGATTGAATGGCGGTAACCTATGCTCTGTAAGGGCTTTAGCGTTGGCGCATATCCCATATTTAAGAGAACCAAGGTTTCTTCAATTAAGCCTTGAGAAAGCATGGTAACACAGCGTTGATTGATTCGTTCGTAAATGACTTTGCGTGAAGCAGTTAGCCCAATATAGAGAACTGACGGATCAAGCTTTTGGTATTTATTACCCGGAAGTTGACGCTGACTAGACAAAATTTTACCTGTTAATTCGAAGATTTCAAGGGCCCGAATAACACGAAAAACATCGTTAGGATGCAGCTGCCGTGCTTTTTCAGAGTCACGCTTCTTCAACTCCTCATACAGTGCTAAATTCCCATGTAATTTAATATATTTTTTCCATTTGGAACGAATTTCTTCCGAGCCATGGTGATAAAAGTCATAGGGATCGAGCAATGAGCGAATATAGAGTCCAGTCCCTCCGACCACAATTGGTATATGTCCACGGCACTTGATTTCTTCTATCAAAGAAATGGCTTTAACCTTAAACTGGGCTGCGGAAAAAGGTTCAGTGGGGTCCAGATAATCAATAAGATGGTGTGGGACAAGTCTGAGTTCTCGCGCAGATGGTTTTGCTGAACCAATATCGAGTTTTTTATAAATTTGAACCGAGTCTCCGGAAATAATTTCCCCTCCTATTTCTTGAGCCAGGGCTATTCCCAGGGAAGACTTGCCGACTCCTGTCGGGCCAATAATAATAATCAGTGGATACACCGAACCAACCCCCATTTAATTAAGATGACCCAGTATTTGAGCCTCCTCAAATGACAGTATACCCGCGTTATATTACATACACACTTGATTCCACTGCAAAAACCCCAAAAATATTGTAAAACAGCAGGATAAACCACTGTGAATATCGAAGTAATAGTTAGATATTTAAAGCAAATAAAAGATAAACTAACTTTAGGGTGGTTTTGC
>JBMNTM010000151.1:0-4486 GCA_050945735.1 Desulfosporosinus sp. | reverse complement strand
CCTCCGGTGCATTGGCATCCAAGGCCTGAGAATTCCTGGTCATGACGCAGTAATGCTCCAGTTTTCGCCCTGAATTAAGCAGGAAGGGGTACTCCTCATCCGGTAATTCAGCTGGTTTTTGGAATTCAATGGCCATGAAAAGTCCTTTACCGCGGGTAAATTTACCTTGATGCAGGAACTTCGTTCCTGGGTGCTCCGCATCCGGCACAGGCCATTGCAGGCTTGTCCGGGCAAGCCGTTCATGGCTCACTCCAGCATAATGAGGACTCAGCGAAGCAACTTCTTTCATCACTTCAGCAGTATTATTATATTCGAAGGCATAACCCATTCGGGTAGCTAGTTCACAAATAATTTGCCAATCAGGCTTGGAATTGCCCAAGGGTTCGATAGCTTGATTAACCATTTGAATACGCCGCTCTGTATTGGTGAAAGTCCCGGTCTTCTCAGCAAAGCTTGCCCCTGGAAGGATTACATCAGCTAATTTAGCCGTTTCTGACATGAAAATATCCTGAACAACTAAAAAGTCAAGTGACTTCAAACCCTTAATAACATGATTGGCATTCGCATCTGTTAGTACAGGGTCTTCCCCCATAACATACAGGGCTCTTAAATCTTTGCTAATCGCCGCATCAAACATATCGGGAATTAAAAAGCCCGGTTTAGGATTAAGAGGTACCCCATAAGCCTTTTCGAATTTTGCTAAAATATCCGGATTGGTCAGAGCCTGATAGCCAACAAAAACATTCGGCAGAGCACCCATATCACAGGCTCCCTGAACATTATTTTGGCCCCGGATCGGGTTAACACCAGTATTTTCCTTTCCGATATTTCCGGTCAACATCGCCAGATTAGCCAGAGACATTACGTTATCCGTGCCACAAATGTGTTCAGTAATTCCCAGAGTATAGAAGATTTGAGCCCTTTCAGCAGTAGCATAGATACGAGCCGCTTCTTCTAATTGTTCAACAGGAACACCGGTAATTTCACTGACCAGTTCAGGCGTATATTTAGCAACATTTTCCTTAAGTTTTTCGAAACCTTCCGTACGTTCCGCAATAAATTCCTTATCTTCCCAGCCATTGGCGAGAATAATATTCATAATTCCATTAATTAGAGCAACATCTGTTCCGGATTTCAACCTTATATGAAGATCTGCTCTTTCCGCCAATGTAATCCGCCGCGGATCGACAACTATCGTTTTACAGCCGTTGGCGATCGCCTGCAGCATTTTGGCTCCAATGATTGGATGGGCTTCTGTGGTATTAGAACCGATGATAAACATCACTTCAGATTGGGGAATTTCGTTAATTGAATTTGTCATGGCACCAGATCCAAAGGAAGCAGCCAGACCGGCTACTGTTGGTGCGTGTCATGTTCGGGCGCAGTGATCAACGTTATTTGTCCCAATCACCACGCGCATAAATTTTTGCATCAGATAATTCTCTTCATTGGTACAACGGGCTGAACTTAAGGCAGCAATTGCATCAGTCCCATAAGCAGCTTTAACTTCCTTGAATTTGGAGGTAACTAAATCTAAGGCCTCATCCCAGCTTGCCTCAACAAATTCGCCGTCTTTTTTAATCAGCGGAGTAGTAATCCGGTTTGGACTATGAATCATATCCATACCAAAACGTCCCTTGACACAAAGATCCCGTCCATTAACCGGAGAATTAGGATTTGAGGTTACACCGATCACTTTTCCGTCTTTAACGTTAAGGTCAAAATTACAGCCCGTGCCACAGAAAGGACAAGTAGTTTGCACCTTTTGTATTTCCCAGGGACGTCCTTTGCCAACCATATTTTTTTCCGTTAATGCCCCTACGGGACAGACTGCAAGACAGGAACCACAAAAAACACATTCAGACTCATTATACGGAAGATTAAATGCCGGGCCAACCTGGGAATTATAGCCACGGTTAGAAACACTCAAAATATTCCGCACTTGTTTTTCCGAACAGGCCCTAATGCATTTTCGACAGAGAATACATTTATTTGGGTCACGCAGAATAAATGGATTATTGTCATCAATCGGAAGTTCACGGCGTTTGCCTCCGTAAACATCTCCCTTCACACCATATTGGTAAGCGTATTCTGCAAGAGAACAGTTACCCATTTTTTCACATATCATACAATCTAATGGGTGATTAGCAACCAACAATTCTAAAATTGTTTTACGAGCGTTTTTAACTTTCTCATTATTAGTTTCAACAACCATTCCCTGACTAATTTGCGTTACACATGAAGGCGGGAGATTACGCATTCCCTCAATCTCTACGATACACAAACGGCATGCAGCCGCATTTGTCAGTTCAGGCTCATGACATAATGTAGGTATCGAAATATTATTCAGACGACACGCTTCAAGAACAGTACTACCTTTTGGCGCACTGACTTCCTTGCCATCTATTGTTAAAGTAAACCATTCCATGTTCTTCACTTCCTTCGGTTATTCTCCAAACTACAAGCGCATGAGTTACAGTTAGGATTTATATTAATCATAGTTTTATTAATGCTACTCATACCCTTACTCTTTTCCTACATTAACTTGGCGTTGTAGTCGGCAGAAAAATGTTGGATGGTACTTAAAACCGGTGAAGGAGCAGCTTGTCCCAAGCCACAGAAGCAAGTCAAGGTCATTACCTGTCCCAAATTATTTAACCGGGAAATATCTGCAGAGGTACCTTTACCGGCATTAATTTTCTCCATTAACTCCTGCATGCGCAGGGTTCCTTCTCTACAGGGAGCACATTTACCACAAGATTCATGGGCAAAGAATTTCGCGATCCGAGCAGTGACATCTACCAGATCCCGACTTTCATCCAGAACAAATACTGCTCCGGAACCAAGAACTGCCCCAATAGCAATCATTGTATCGAAACTAATTTGTGTATCCAGTTGGGAAGCGGGGATAAAAGCCCCGGAAGTACCTCCGATTTGCACGGCTTTAAATTCCTTGCCGTTTGTTATACCGCCGCCTAATTCGAAGATAACTTCTCTGATCGTAGTGTTGGTAGGCACTTCAAAGAAGGTTTTATTTTTGACATCTCCGGATAGGGTAAGCACTTTGGTGCCTGGATAGGATGGGGCACCAATGGCAGCGTACCAGGCGGCATCTTTTTCGATAATTACCGGAATATTAGCAAAAGTTTCTACATTGTTAATAATAGTAGGTTTGCTCCATAGGCCACTAACCGGCGGGAAGGGCGGCTTCATACGCGGCTCACCGCGCTTGCCCTCGATCGATTCGATCAAGGCGGTTTCTTCGCCACACACGTAAGCTCCGGCTCCCAGGCGAACTTCAATTGCAAAATCTCCCAGCACTCCTTTTTCCTTTGCCTGAGCGATAGCCTGTTTCAAGGTTTTGGCTACTGAGGGATACTCGCCGCGACAGTAAATATAACCTTGGGTTGCTCCGATAGCATAGCCGCATATTGCCATACCCTCTAAAAGAGTATGGGGATCGTTTTCCATAATTAAGCGATCTTTATAGGTACCGGGTTCACCTTCATCAGCATTGCAGATTACATATTTCTGGTCGGCTTCAGCTTGGTAGGCAAAATCCCATTTCATGCCGCAGTTGAAACCGGCTCCGCCCCGGCCTCGGAGATTAGCTGCTTTGACTTCATTAATGAGGTCTTGATTGCTCATATTACGGGCTTTATTCAGTGAATTATAACCACCCACGGCCAGATAATCGTCTATTTTGAGTGGATCGATTTTTCCGTAATTACGCAGTACAATGCGCATTTCTTCAGCCATTTATATGTCCTCCTTTCGGGACAAATTTACAGATATTTACGGCGCTTGTTACTAATTGCACATGAATCCCCAACAAGTTCCTATTTGTATTCCGCTAAAATAACGGGAATCTTAGTTGGTGACACATCCACGTATGGTTTGCCGTTGATCGTTATTACCGGCGTACCCTGACATTGGCCTACACATTCAGTAAATTCAAGGGCGAAAAGACCATCCGCTGTGCTGCTGCCCATACTGATTCCCAGTTCTTTTTCCAGAGCAGCTACCACCTCGGCGGCACCGGCAACATGACAAGGTGCACTTTCGCAGATCCGAATTACATTTTTACCACGCGGCTTAACGGAAAACATGGAGTAAAAGGTTGCTACTCCATAAGCTTGCGCGACCGGCTTTTTAAAAATGTTTGCTGCCTCTGTGATCGCTTCCTCAGGCAAATAACTGAGTTTCTCCTGGATAGCATGGAAAGCTTCGATCATGCCGCCGGGCACATTGGCATAATTGGCAAGAATTTCCTGATAATTCATTTACAGATCCCTCCTCTCTTTTATAGTTTCATGTTAGTGTTTACAAGACTACCCCTAACACCTTATTACATATAGTTAAGAGCTGAAACACATTCTAAGTATAGCACAGACTATGTAATTTGTGTATTAATTCACTAAAATTTTTTTAAAACTCTGAAAATTTAAATAGGGGATGCTGAACAACCCCTTGAGATTTAGTTCAT
>JBMNTM010000150.1:0-4666 GCA_050945735.1 Desulfosporosinus sp. | reverse complement strand
TCGGTAAATCCAGAGATAATGAAGCATTGATTTGTCAACTACAGAACTGGATCGGCGAATTGCCCAGTTATATCAAGGCTTTATTCGCACAACCGAGGTGCGAAAGTTGAGGTAGTTATTAAAAAGTATTTGAAATTTTTAAAGTATTCTAAAAATCGTTAATGTAAGAATCATTATATTAATGTGTGCAGCGGCACATTTTTTTTCGTTCAACACACTCGCAGGAATTGTCAAGACCATTTCCTACAAATTTGGGTATTAGGGAAAGGGGGTTGGTTTTGGGAGAAGAAAACAGAAGACTTGCGAATAATAGACTCGTTGCCGGACAAAATAAGCAAAATAAGGAGGGAGAAGTCGTGAGCAGTTGGCTGAAAATGTTAAAGGACCTTACCATTCGCCCAAAGGGTGATCGGCAGGTGCGGAAATCTCCCACATATTCTTTTGACGAGGATATGAATAAGCCTTTATCTGGAACAAAAATCAAAGAGATCTTTGCAGATAGCAGTGATATTATATTTCGGGAGTTTTTCCTTCAAGGAAAAGAACGTATCCCCTGTATGTTAGCGGTGGTTGATGGACTGGTTGACAGAAAACTACTCGATGAGTTTGTTCTTAAACCCCTTATGGTAGATTTGACAGGACATCCGGAAATGAAGCAACTGACATTATCAAATATTGCTGAAAAAATTCAAAGCTTGCTCCCTGGCTTAGAAATAACAAAAATCTCCAAAATGGGAGAAGCTATAGATGATATCTTATCCGGTGATTCAGTACTTTTTTTTGGCACAGCGACAGAGGCTGTCGCTCTCGGTGCCAGAGGATGGGATAAGCGTTCTATTACCGAACCGGTTACTGAGACAATTGTCAAAGGTCCACACGAGGGATTTTCAGAAACGCTTCTTGTTAATATTTCTCTCTTGCGGCGCAAAATCAAGCATCCCTCCTTACGGATTATCACATTGAAAATCGGAGATTTGACGAATACTGATCTTGTAGTTACCTATATGGATAAAATTGCCAGTCAAGATATTGTTTCCGAAGTTATTAGAAGGATAAATAAAATTAAGATCGACGGTGTACTGGCAAATAATTATATTGAAGAGATGATTGAGGATAACCCTTATTCGCCCTTTCCGCAAGTAGCCTATACGGAGCGTCCGGATGTCATGGCCGCAAAGCTTTTGGAAGGGAAGGTGGGCATTATTCTCGACGGGACCCCCATTGCCCTTGTGGTACCGACAACATTGACGCAGTTTCTCGGTGTGAATGAAGACTATTTCACACGGCCCTTGGTAGTAAACCTTTTTCGCATGATTCGCTATGTAGGAGCATTTATGGCCATCTTGGCTCCCAGCATTTATATTGCAGTCACAACGTTTCATCAGGAAATTATTCCGACAGATCTTATGCTGAGCATAGCTGCCGGCCGGGAAGGAGTGCCCTTTCCAGCCCTTCTGGAAGCCCTAACTATGACCTTTATTTTAGAAGTATTGCAGGAAGCGGGGCTTCGCTTACCAAAACCAATTGGGGCTACGATTGGCATTGTAGGGGCCCTTATTATCGGCGAGGCAGCGGTGAAGGCTAGTTTAGTCAGCCCATTGATGGTTATTATTATTGGAATAACAGCAGTAGCGAGTTATACTATTCCCTATTACGATTTAAGTCTTGCGGTTCGGCTCATGCGCTTCCCTATGATGATTTTGGCCGGTGTTTTTGGTTTCTTTGGGGTTTCTGTCGGTCTTTATATGGTTGCAATACACTTGCTGAGTCTTCGTTCTTTTGGAGTGCCCTACCTAAGTCCGGTTATCCCTTTACGTATTCGGGCATTATTACAAGATACGTTTGTTCGGGCACCATGGTGGGCATTAAAACGTCGCCCTCAGCTTATTGATGTTGATGAACCCCACTCAGGAAAGAAGGGGAAATAACGATGGAAAGAATTTCGACACATCAGTTTATGACCTTATCAGCAGCCGTTCTCTTGGGTGCAACGTTTCTTGTCATTGCAGCGGGAGGAGTTACCCTGGCCGGTGGAAGGGATGGTTGGATGGTTGTCTTGCCGGGATTCACTTTGGGAATTCCCTTCGGTCTAATGGTGCTTTCACTTTTTGCACAGTATCCCCGTAAGAATTTGTTACAGATTTCAGAAATGCTCATGGGAAAATGGGTAGGGAAAGTGATAGGCTTAATTTATATTTTTATCGCAGTTTATTATGGCGGATTGGTAGTGGCAGTATTGGGCGATATTTTTCAGAGATCGATTATGCCCTTAATGCCGCTTTGGTTGTTCTACCTAGGTGGATTAGTACTTATTTTCTACTTGGCATGGAGTGGGATCGAAGTTTATGCGCGTTTCACTGAAGCAATTTTTCCCATTATTGTATTCACATTGTTGCTAAATATTGCTTTTGCTTCGCGGCATATTGTACCGGGAGAACTTATGCCATTTTTAAGCGAGGGGATCAAACCGCTTTTTTCCGCGATGTTCAATATTATGCCATTTGTTATGGCATATATCCTTTTCCTGGCAGGAATCATTGCATTTTTACCCACTGGTAAGCAGGAGCTTAACCAATTAAGAAAAAGGTTATGGCGAGCGGTTTTTTTGGTCGGAATTGTAGATATGTTGGTTGTTCTAATTCAAATTCTTGTTTTTGGACCAAGAGAAACTATTCGACTGGTAAATGGAATACTTGCACTAGGGAAGATGGTAGAAATTAGTCGGACAGTCTCGGGAGTCGAATCCTTATTTATGGGGGTTTGGCTTGGGGCTCTGGTTATAAAATCAAGCGCTTTTTTATTCATGGCGTCTTGGGGGCTAGAAACCGTCTTTAAATTGAAGGGATTAAAGTGGAAATTTATAGTGAGTGGAGTGTATTTTGGAATTGCTCTCGTATTCGCAAGAGGGCCCCAGCTGTTGCAGGAAATTGCATTCGTGCAAAAGTATTTATTTTTGCCTTTTGTAGCCGTTTGGATACCGGCTCTTTGGGCAATTGCGCGCTGGAAGAAGGGAGCTCGTGTTCAATGAAAGGTCAAAGGAACATGAAATTTAAGATCGGTTTTATATTGCTCTTGCTCGTTAGTCAATTATTTTTCAATGGGTGTGGAAAGCGGGAAGTGGAAGAATTAGCGCCTCTGCTTGGCTTAGGGATTGATTTGGGAAAGGAACCGGGGTCTTATTTAGTTACATATCAATTTTTATTACCCAGAAAAAGTGGGGAAGCCGGTGCAGAAATTCAAGGCCAAACGATTAGTGTAGAGTCTACAACTGCCAGAGAAGCTGATGAGAAGATTTCTAAAATCTTCTCACGAAAGATTTTCATGGGATCACTGAGGGTGATAGTGATTAGCGAAGACGTAGCTAAAGGCGGTTTTCTTGAGAGAATGGATTTTGAACAACGCTTTTCTGAATTTCGTCGTTTGATGTTTTTAGTTATTGCTAAAGGAAAAGCGCAGGATATATTAAATGTGGATTTACGCACGGGGAAATTACCGGTAATATATATTAAAGAGAGCCTTGAAACAGCTGAGACGATATCGACCTTTCCGGCACCTAATATAGGGCAGTTTTTCACCGTTATAAGTCAAGAGAATATGTCTGCCGTTCTCCCTGTGATTGATAGTATAGAGTCAGGGGAAAAAGGCATCGAATACAAAACAGAGGATAATAGTATAGGGGAGTTTCAGTTCGAAGGTGCGGCGGTATTTCGAGGCGATCGAATGGTTGATTTTTTAACGGATATAGAAACCAAAGGTTATATGTGGCTAGAGAATAAGGTTGTGCATCGCTTCCTCAACACGCAGGACATTGTTAATAGTAAAATTAGCTTTAGTGGGCAAGTTCTGAATGCTCATACACAGTACCTGGTGTCCGATAAAGATGGAAAAGTAAAGCTGCAATACAAGATTAAAGCATCTATTGCGGTTGAAGAAGTTAAGGGATTAAAAAAACAGTTATCCCCGCCGGAGTGGGTGGATCTTATGGAAGAGGCAGAAACGATTTTTGCTGAGGCGATCCGGAAAGAATGTGAGCTTGCTATTCAGAAAGAAAAAGAGTTGGGCCTTGACTTTTTGAAAATTGGACGACACATCGAACAGTATAAACCAGCGTACTGGAAGACAGTAAAAGATCAATGGGCGCAGAAAATCGTTGATTTTCCGCTTTCCCTGACTGTTGAAGTCAAGTTAGATCATTCGGGAATGGCAAGCAGCAGTCCAACGGTTAATTAACCGAGAGAGGGGGAAGAATAGAAGAGAAGAGAAAAGTATAATTAGGGGGAATCTACAATGATTATTCATGAAGAAATTAAAGAACAGAAAAATGATGTGATAAACGAAGGAAAAGTCCTCCCAGTCTGTTGCCGTTGTGCTCAAGTCCCCAAAAATGGGTTATATGATGGTTTTCGGGTCGAGGGAATGTTTTTCTGTTCGGATTGTCAGCAAGAATTGTTCAATGCTGAACAAGACTCTCCGGAATATCAAGAATTTTTATTTATAATCAAAGGGCTTCTTTACCCGCTAGCTAACAGTTCTAAGACTCCCTCTTCATTTAAGGGGAGATAAGAACTGTATAGCTCCTGGATAACGATTTCTAACCGTCAGATGCAGTAAAATGACATTATCGCTCCATGACATTATCGTTGATTAACAATAAAGGATAATTTAT
>JBMNTM010000149.1:0-4672 GCA_050945735.1 Desulfosporosinus sp. | reverse complement strand
GTCATCCTCCTAAAGTGCAAGGTTTTTAGCCAATTTTTCAATATTTCCTTGCATTAGAATTCGACATATAGACCCTATAACCCTTGTAATTTCGCGATTTTTAGCTATTCAGCAAGCCCTAATTATTCCGGTTAACAAGGTTCGCCTCAATTTCATCAGTCGGCATGGGCCGATAGTAATAGCGCAATAGAAAAAAGAAAAAATAATTCCTTAGATAAACTCTATCTCAAACGGCATGTTTTCTATGGCCTTTTTTAGATCCGGCCAGCAGTACTTTGTTGTTTGAATCATTACTTCTCCTAAGGCACTGTTCGTCGTTGTTACGATGCCAAGATGACCTAAGCCCTCGACAAGTTTATCTAACATTTGTACCTCCGAGCGTTCCAAACGCGCTTTAACAATCAGGTCAGCATCTGAAAACGGGGAATTCATACACTTTTCCTCCTTATATTCCTGCCTACATTTTCCCTTCCTTCGCCCGACGCAAAATGCTATAGGGAAGAATCTTCTCCGGCACCGTCATCCTGATCTTTTGCTGTGCATGGCGGGCAACGTCCAGCGGTTCCCCCTCGGCATCCCACATTTCTCTCACTTCGAAAGACCAGGGAATCCCCTGCGGTGCAAGAACTTCCAACACATCTCCAAGCTTAAAATTGTTCCGTTGCTCAATCCAGGCTGTGTTATTATCATCTGTATAGTCTGAAGCGCCGTTCTCAAGTTCATCGCCCGAGAACTTCACCCCGGCAAAATCATATTCCCGTACATAACGGGAGGACTCCAAGTTATGCGAGTTTGCCCCAGGCTTACCAAAAAGAAATCCTGGGGAATAATCGCGGTGACTGACTTTATCCATCTCTTCCAGCCACTGAGGGAGCTTCTGCTGAAAAGCTTCTTCTCCTGCATCCCACAGAGTATCTATGGCATCCCGATAAACCTTTACGGTACTGGCAACATAATGAACACTTTTCATCCGCCCTTCAATCTTAACGCTGTCCAGGCCGATAGTCTTTAACAAGGGAAGATAGGGCAATAAACATAAATCATGTGAGTTAAAGATATACGTCCCGCGTTGATCTTCCTCGATCGGCAACATTTGCTCCGGCCGTTTTACCTCAATCAGACTATATCCCCAACGACAGGGCTGCGTACACTCCCCCCGATTGGCATCCCGTCCTGTCAGATAGTTACTCAGTAAACAGCGTCCGGAATAAGACATACACATCGCCCCATGGATAAAAATCTCCAGCTCACCCTCTACTTTGGCACGCATGTTCCGTAGTTCCTCCAGCGTAAGTTCCCGGGCAAGGATGATCCGTTCAATCCCCTGTTTAAGCCAAAATCCAGCTGCATACGAATTTGTGCAGTTCGCTTGGGTGCTTAAATGTAAGGGCAGGCGGGGCGCTACTTCCTGAGCTAAAACAATGATCCCCGGATCCGATACAATAGCTCCGTCTACATTAAGTTCTTCTAATTGCTTAAGATATCGCGGCAGTCCTGCAAAGTCCGACTCATGGGCAAAAATATTAACGGTAACATAAATTTTCTTTCCCAACGCATGCGCCCGGTAAACAGCCTGCTGCATTTCCTCAAAGCTAAAATTCCCGGCATAAGCCCGCAGGCCAAACATTTGACCGCCCAGATAGACAGCATCCGCTCCATAAGTCAAAGCGTATTTAAGCTTTTCCCAATCTCCTGCAGGAGCTAACAGTTCTGGTTTTCTCATACAGATTCCCCTGACTTTTACTTTAAGCCCGATGTCAGCTTGTCTAATAATTGTACCATAAAAAAAGTAATTAATAAATTTTACCATAAAAACTGTAAATAGAATTGAAAATTTATTGCAATTGATTCATACTATGCTAAATACTACTCAGGCCTGGGGACAATATGTGGTATTATAATATTATAAAAGTTTAAAAGACATTGAGGAGGACACTTTAGAATGACTGAGCAATTAATCTATCAAGGAACTGAGGATTATATTGTTTCTGATGATCTCCGGAACAGTGTTAATATCTCAGTTTCCTTAAAAAGACCACTTTTAATTAAAGGAGAACCGGGTACAGGCAAAACAGTGCTAGCTGAAAGTATTGCCCGTTCTCTTGGTCTGCGCTTAATTATCTGGAATATTAAATCCACTACGAAAGCTCAGGATGGTCTTTATGTTTATGACACAGTTCAGCGCCTCTATGACAGTCAATTTGGCGAACATGATGTTTCTGACATTAAACGATACATTAAGTTAGGTAAACTCGGTGAAGCTTTTATATCTGACGAACGGGTTGTGCTCTTAATTGACGAGATCGATAAAGCGGACTTGGAATTTCCTAATGATTTACTCTGGGAATTAGACGTTATGAGTTTCTATATTCCGGAAACCGGGGAAACCATCACGGCGAAACACAAACCTATTGTCATTATTACAAGCAATGCCGAAAAAGAACTGCCGGATGCGTTTTTGAGACGTTGTATTTTTCATTATATTGACTTTCCCGACCAAACCATGATGAAAGAAATTGTGAATGTCCATTTTCCAGACTTGGAAAACCAATTACTCACTGAAGCTTTGAAAGCATTCTATTGGCTGCGAGGTGTCTCAGGTTTACAGAAAAAACCAAGTACCAGCGAACTTCTCGATTGGGTTCAAGCCTTAACAATCGGCGGTATCCCGCCTGAGAAGATTTCGAAGGAAATGCCTTTCCTGGGAGCCTTATTAAAGAAGAATCCAGATTTTGATTTGACCTTGAGACAACTCCATATGCGCGATACAGGTAAGATGTCTCGGTCTAAATTTGGCTGGTAGACCATGTATACAAACTTCTTTTATGCACTGCGTCAGGAGGGTGTTCCTGTTTCCATTACCGAATGGATGACCTTGATGGAGGCACTTTCACTCGGCTTAGCTCATTCAAGCCTGTCAGGGTTTTATTACTTGGCAAGAGCCATCTTGGTAAAAAGTGAAAGTCACTATGACCAATATGATCTTGCCTTTCAGAAGTATTTTCAAGGAATAGAAACCCCGGCACAATTATTGGATCAGGTCAGTAAATGGATGGAAAACCCTTTGCCTGCAAGAATGTTCTCTGAAGAAGAACGAAATGCGCTTTTGAGTAAATTGGGCTTCCCTGATTGGGAAAGTTTAAAAACAGCCTTGGAGGAACGTTTGCGTACCCAAGATGCACCTCATCATGGTGGAAACAAATGGATTGGTACGGGCGGGACTGCACAATTTGGACACTCTGGTTTTCACCCTGGGGGAGTGAGAATTGGAGGAGAGTCGCACGGGCGCTCCGCAGTAAAAGTGGCCGCCGAGCGGAATTATAGAAATTATCGCAATGACGAAACACTGGGAGTACGTCAGTTTGAAGTTGCTTTGCGCCGTTTGCGTCAGTTTAGTACGCGCTTGGACGGAATAAAGGATCAACTGGACTTAGAAGATACCATTAGTGAAACGTGCAAAAATGCCGGACGCTTAAAGCTTGTCTGGACGAGATCCCGCAAGAATGCTGTCAAAGTTATCGTGATGATGGATATCGGTGGTTCTATGACACCTTATGCCAATATATGCAGCCAATTGTTCACAGCAGTTCATAAGTCATCCCATTTTAAGGATTTGAAGTTCTTTTACTTCCACAACTGTATCTATGACCTTCTGTATTTAGATGCTTCACTTAACCCCGGCAAAGCAGTAAACACTGAGGATATTCTACGTACGCTCAACTCAGACTACAAATTAATTATCATCGGAGATGCCGCCATGTCACCCAGTGAATTGTTAATGATCGATGGCAACATTTTTTGGGAACTCGGCAACGATGAACCGGGGATTACTTGGTTACAGCGTTTAGCCAGGAAATTTACGCATAACGTCTGGCTCAACCCACATAAAGAAAAGCACTGGGAATACATTTACGGATCCCGAACGATAAAAATGGTGCGCGATATTTTTCCTATGTATGAATTAACCCTTGAGGGGCTCGATCAGGCAATTAAGATATTAATGGTACGCAAGTGAAGATAGAGCGAATAACCTTTGATGAATTTTAATATTTAAAATTCGATTCCCTTTCGAGCTGCTATCCCCATCTCTAAAGGATGTTTGACCGGAATTATTTCTGAAACATAATCAGCAATTTCCAAAAGTTCCGGGGGCGCATGTCGGCCTGTTAAAATAATTTCCAGCTTCTCCGGTTTATTTTTGATTAAGTCCACAATCTCCCGGACGGTTATTAAATTATTGGAAATTGCCCCCAAAACTTCGTCTAAGATCAGCATGTCCCAATCTTCAGCGGCAACTTTATTCCTTACGTAATTAAGTGTTTCAGCCGTAAATCTACTCACTTTTTCCTTCTGCTCGCGGTTCATATTCCAGAAGAATCCTTTTATGTCGTTATTTCGATATACCATAAAATTCGGTTCTAATTTTTTTAAGCTTTCTAATTCTCCTGTAGGGGAACCTTTAAGGAATTGAACCATAAGTACTTTAAAACCATAGCCACACGTCCTTATACCGAGCCCTATTGCCGCCGTTGTCTTACCTTTACCACTGCCGGTATAGATATGAACTAAACCTTTCACCTTAATCCTTCTTTCATTAATGCTATAAACGTTTATTTTTTGTACAAAAATATTTGCTTGTTTGTTCTACAATTCCTTAACGCCGGTATTATTC
>JBMNTM010000148.1:0-4697 GCA_050945735.1 Desulfosporosinus sp. | reverse complement strand
CATATAGGGACGCCTCCTCAATCTTTTGTTTTGTGCCTTTCTTCGACTGGATCAGCACAATTCAATTGTAATTGACTGGCGTCTCTTTTTTCAAAGACCTCTGTTAAGCATTACAGGAATGCTCCCTCTTTTAATAACATTGATGACCACTCTGAACAGCCAAAGTCCTTACCCATTGAATACTATGATTCTAAATCAAGTACTACGGACTGTCCAGTAATATTAGGATTTTTGTTAACAAATCATCTAAAGTTTAGCCAAATCTCAGCACTAGCGTCACTCGGCATTCGCCAATCCCCTCTCGGCGAAAGCGAAATCGAGCCTACTTTGACGCCATCCGGCATAACTGAGCGTTTAAATTGTTGGGTAATAAACCGTTTGCAAAAGACCTTAAGCCAATGGACAATTTCTTCTTTCTCATAGTTTTTAAACGCATTTTCTGCCAGCAATTGAATTTTTGAAGGAGTATAGCCAAAGCGAAGCATGTTGTAGAGAAAGAAATCATGCAAAATATACGGACCAACAATGTCTTCAGTCTTTTGTTCAATGTTCCCCTTTTCATCAAGGGGGAGCAGTTCCGGACTGACTGGGGTCTCTAAAATATCTAGCAAAGCATTTTTAATACTCGGTTCAGCGGATCTCTCTGCATACCAAGCAATCAAATAACGAATAAGGGTTTTCGGGATACCTGTATTCACTCCATACATGCTCATCTGGTCTCCGTTATAGGTACAAAAGCCCAAGGCTAATTCCGATAAATCACCCGTTCCCACCACAAGTCCATCGACTTGATTAGCGATATCCATCAGGATTTGAGTCCGTTCCCTTGCTTGAGCATTTTCATATGTAACGTCATGCACTGATAAGTCATGCCCAATCACTGTCAAGTGATGTATACACGCCTCTTTAATCGAGATTTCCTTCGCCGTAACTCCTAAACCTTTCATCAAATCATGAGAGTTGCTATACGTCCTTCCTGAAGTTCCAAATCCTGGCATAGTCACCCCAATAATATTTTCTTTAGGAAGTTTGAGCTTTTCAAAAGCGTCACAAGTTACTAATAACGCCAACGTAGAATCCAATCCCCCTGAAATACCCAAGACTGTTTTCTTTATACCCGTCTTTGCCAAACGTTGAGCTAATCCTGCTGATTGAATACGGAAGATTTCTGAACACCTTTTATTCAGATCTTTTTTACTTACAGGAACGAACGGTTGAGAGTTTATATGTCGTTCTAAAGATGTAATTGATTGCGAAGTAAGGCTAATAGAAACCGTCTCATATTTTTTTGGAGCAATGTTATCCATAAAATTATTGAATTTTCTACGCTCGTTTAACAACAGCTCAATATCCAAATCTCGAATCAGCAAAGTTTCTTCGTCATTCATTCTAACATCTGCCAGCAACGAACCATTTTCAGCAATTATTGCGTGACCGTTAAAAACAACATCAGTTGTCGATTCACTTTCTCCTGCGGAAGTATACAAATAGGCAGTCATGCATTTTGCGGATTGTAGTGCCACAAGATTTCTAAGATATTTTGCCTTCCCTACGATTTCACTACTTGCCGATAAGTTAAGAATTAAGTTTGCACCATGCAGGGCATGAAATGAACTCGGTGGGATCGGCATCCACAAATCTTCGCCGAGTTCTACTGCCGCCACCAGTTCGGAGTTTTCATCCTTAAACAGAAGATTCTCATTAAAGGGAACCTCCATACCACAAATTTTTACTTTATTAGAAATTTTGTTAACTGCTGAAGCAAACCAACGTTTCTCATCAAATGCACTGTAGTTTGGGATAGAAGTTTTTGGTACAACCCCTAAGATATGCCCCTCGTGGATCATGACCGCACAATTAAATAATTGATTATCGGCTGGAATTGGCATACCTAAGGCAATAAGCATCTTCATATCTTTTGTTGCTTGAAGTAGATTAAAGAGTTCTCTCTCTGCAGATTTAAGTAGTAATCGCTGATGAAAAAGATCTCCCGCACTATAACTAGTAATACACAGTTCCGGAAATAATAGTACCTGAGCCTTTCGCTCTGAGGCTTGGAGAATTAAATTATAAATTTGTTTTATGTTATAAATCGGATTTGCTACTTTAAGATAAGGAACGGCTACCCCTACTCTTATAAATCCATATTCGTTTAACGAAATCATCCTGGTCACTTTCCCTTCTTTACTCACTTCAATATACACGTCGACAACTAAAACACTTTCTGGCCTTCAATACTACCTGAGTCATAGTGTTTAGTGTAATCTTAAAGTCTTCGATTATACGCCTTCTAAAGTCACCCAGGGGACTTCCGCTTCTGGCGGGAAAGGCTTAGTAGACATAAATTAACTAAGATAAATTTCCTCAATGCAAGCAACTTTCTAATTTTTAAATATAATTATTGTATACTAACATAATTATAATAATAAAGAAACAATAAAAACACCAAATAATGCATTAATAGCGTCATTATTTGGTGTTTAAAATAATCGTTTTATTTAATTTTTAATAATTTTTTATTATTCTATTCTTTTGAAGAAATTAAGTCGTCAACTACGGAAGGATCGGCCAGTGTGGAGGTATCGCCAAGTTCATCAAATGCTCCGGCTGCAATTTTTCTTAAAATACGTCTCATAATTTTGCCGCTTCTAGTTTTTGGAAGACCAGGTGCCCAATGGATTACATCCGGCGAGGCGATAGGTCCAATTTCTTTACGACAATGGGTAACGAGTTCTTTTTTCAGTGCATCTGTAGCTTCGACTCCAGCTTTAAGAGTTACGTAAGCATAGATGCCCTCACCCTTAATGTCATGAGGAAATCCTACAACAGCAGATTCAGCCACAGTACTGTGTGCACCTAAAGCTGCTTCCACTTCAGCAGTACTCATGCGATGCCCGGAAACGTTAATAACATCATCAACGCGTCCTGCCAACCAGAGATAACCGTCCTCATCCTTACGAGCACCATCACCACTGAAATAATAACCAGGCTGCTGCACAAAGTAAGTTTCTTGGAATTTTTTAGGATCTTGGAATACGCCGCGCATCATACCGGGCCATGGTTTCTTCATGCAAAGATGTCCGGTTTCGTTTACGCCTACTTCTTTGCCTTCTGCCGAAAGCAGAACAGGAACAACACCTAAGAACGGAGCTACAGCCGAACCAGGCTTTAAGGGGTGTGCACCCGGCATCGGAGCAATCATGTGTCCGCCGGTTTCAGTTTGCCACCATGTATCAACAATTGGGCATTTTTCCTTGCCGATTACAGTGTAGTACCACATCCAGGCTTCAGGGTTAATTGGCTCTCCGACAGAAGCCAGCAAGCGCAGAGAGCTAAGATCGCGTCCGTTAGGCCATTGATCGCCGTCTTTCATCATTGCCCGGATAGCGGTAGGAGCCGTATAGAATACAGTTACTCCAAACTTCTCGACGATTTCCCAGAATCTGTCCGGTTGAGGATAATTCGGGACACCTTCAAACATTAATGTTGTTGCGCCATTGATCATAGGACCATACACTACATAGCTGTGCCCGGTTACCCAGCCAACGTCCGCTGTACACCAAAAGACATCTTCTTCTTTAATATCAAAATAATACTTAACAGTTACTGCCGTATAGAGTGAATAACCTGCGGTGGTATGCAAAACACCTTTGGGTTTGCCGGTGCTTCCACTGGTATAAAGGATGAAAAGTGGATCTTCTGATTCCATTACTTCCGGTTCACACTTGTCTGAAGCTTTAGCCATAAGTTCGCTCCACAGGAAGTCGCGTCCTTCAACCATATTGCATTCCTTTTGAACTCTCTCTACTACGATGCACTTTTTAACGCTTGGACATTGTGCCATAGCTGCATCTGCAGTATCTTTGGAAGCAAGTAATTTTCCGGAACGATATCCCCAGTTATTAACGACGACAACTTCTGCTTGAGCGCCATCGATTCTGTCTCTTAAAGCGTCGGCACTAAATCCACCAAATATAATAGTATGAATGGCGCCAATCCTTGCGCAGGCCAGCATAGCAATAGCTACTTCAGGAATCATCGGCAGGTAGAGAGCAACCCGATCGCCCTTCTTTACGCCCATATCCTTCAAAACATTGGCAAATTTGCATACTTCTCTATACAGTTGTTGATAAGTATAGGTTCTGGTTTCCTCAAGAGGTTCGCCTTGCCAGATAAGTGCTGCTTTATTCTTGTGCCAGTCATTTAAGTGGCGATCCAGGCAGTTGTACGAAAGGTTGAGTTGTCCACCATCGAAATAACGGACAAATACATCGCCAGTAAAACTATATTCTTCTACTTTATCCCACTTCTTATACCAAGTAAGGTTTTCTTCAGCCATCTCTGCCCAGAACTCATCTGGATTTTCGACGGACCTGCGGTACATCTCATTATACTGATCCAAACTCTTAATTGCTGCTTTTTCAGAAAATTCCGCTGACGGAACATACCACTTTTTCTCTTCGTTTGCCAAAATTTTTCCCTCCCGCATAATTGCTAATGGTAAAACAATTGGTAAAATGCTAATTGCTTTTCTGAAGCTATGTCATTATTGCCAAGATGCATTGTAAAGAAATAATAAAACGTCCTTAATAAACCGTTTAAAAAAACGGTCTTAAGTGCACCTCCCCCCAATACTTCTTGCATCTCACGTAATATTATAATTTATTATGAAAAGAATATCAAGATTTTCTCTTCAC
>JBMNTM010000147.1:0-4711 GCA_050945735.1 Desulfosporosinus sp. | reverse complement strand
TCTAAATGTTTAGGTTTTGTCACTTAAAACATTATCAGAGGTTCTGACTTGAGTCACTCTATTTTCTTATGTTTGGGCAATTCATTTTACAACTTACCTAAAAAAAATACTACCAATAATAAGTTCCTGACAAATGCTTGTTTATCAGGAACTTAATTAGATAATTATCAGGGGCAGTTGGAGGATTAAGGTTTCTCTTTCATATATAACGTATTTAAGTTAAGATAATAATGAATTATATCCTCATAGGGATAAACACTAATATCCACATTACTGAAGACAAGCAGGACTGTTACCTCTGGAGTATCCAGCCGCAGGCTCATATCTTTTAAGTTTGGCTGGGGTTGCCCCGTTTGACCTGGTGGGAAGGTTTTTGCAATCTGATCAGTGAAAACCTTCATGTCCTGCTTGAGGATCTCCCGATTATCCAGTTCAATGGCCAAAGTCGGTATACCCATCTGCATATCCAGCGTCCAATTAATTTGATACAAGCCTTTGTTACCCTTAACCGTAACTAAGGATGTCCCTTCTCTAACTTTTCCAGCCAAAGGCTGCATACCGATCGCCCAATGATAGTCACTGATATCGATCGCCTCAGCCGGCAACGTCAGGTGGGTGCCCATAGGACTGTCCGGATAAATCTCTTCACTTTTCGGCCAGGTCTTTTCAAAGCCAAGCCTTGTCTTAAATGTCCCACTTTCTGCCAGATTCTTATCAAACCAGGCCGGCAGTTTGGCATTCTCAGCGTCAGCAAGGTAGCTGACAGCATCGGTAATTGATTGTCGCACAGCCATTTCCGGCTCAGCAAGTGCAGGGGTTATCTGATCGCCCTTCAGCATACCCTGGCTGACCAGCAGTGATTCCAACCGGCTGACTTGGGCAGAGACAGGTAAGGCATGGTAACCAATCACAGGCAAAACCGCGATAATGGCCATTGCACAGATGAGAAGCACGATCTTCTGATAGGCTTTGTCCTTGTGGATAAGCAGCAGAATCGCCGACACCAAAGCAATAATCCAGATTATGCTGAAGGAATACGACACTACTTTAAGACTTTCTTTCTGCAGCTCGATTAACAAGGCCCAAGCCTCAAAAGCCAGAATTACCAGCGCAGCAATCGGATAAATCCGGCGGTAAAACTTCGCTAACCCGGATTCGTAGTGGGTAACCATGACGTAAAGCCAAATTCCACCGAGCGTATAAGCGGCCGCGATACTGGACAGTTGTACAAAAGGGGCCCCCATGCCGCTCATAATGGTCTTAGCCGCCCAGAGCAGCAACACCACAGTCAAAGCCAGGACGATCGGAATCATAATATATTCAAATAAAACTTCAACAAAGCGCGGCTGCTTCTGAGCTACTTCACGCTGTTGGTCAACCTGTCCCTTACGGAAGTCCGGAAAATAACCGACGAAAATAGTAAACGCCAGGAAGCCAGCCAAAGTGGCGAGATACATGTAGACTTTTTCGCTCATCCCCTCGTAAAGCAGGGCTTCAATTGCACCTGCAACGCCGGAGGTCCCGGCCATGATCACCAGGCCATAGAGCAGGGCAATGAAAAAAGCCTTTATGGTCATGAAAAAGGAACGCGCAAAGTCGGATTGGTCTTTTGGATAGCCGGCCAGGATGATAAAGGCCAAAAAACTGACCAGGATGGCCACACTGACACGCGATACGGCCAGACCTGAGAGCAAAGCATAACGGGATCCGGCTAAACCCGGGTCTATTCCACTCAGCAAATAGAGCATCAGGAAGGTTAATACTGCTGCCATAACGCCAAGCAAATTGGCAGTCAGGAAAGCACTATGCCGGTTGTAATAACTCTGAGCAAATGTAATCACTGTCAGGCTGAATATGGCACCCAATGCGAAGGACCAGTGCAAGCAGTTAAACAAAAAATTATATGGTTCCTGCTGGGGCCAAGCAAGATAAATCCTGATCATCGTCACGATAGCGAACACCAGTGCACAGAAAATTGCAGCAGGGAAAGTTTGAAAAGCCTTGGCAGCACCTTTTAGAATTTGCGATATCGACCGAAAAAAATTCATCGAACTCACCACCTCCTGAATTAATATTTTTTAATTTTTAATCCTTATTCAACATTTAGTTTAGTTATCCTGCCCAGCTGTACTAATTTCCGAATAATCTACTATGAAAATATAACTGCTATAACCACAGTCCCACAACTAAAAATCAAAGAAAATTTTGAATATTGTATTGATATTTACGAATAGAGAAGATATTATTATTATTCATAATATTAAAACATTATTTGGAAGGAGAAATGCAAAGGGGACTTTTTCTGATTCAGACTTAAGTCACTTTCTAGAATTACTTTACTTGGATAGAAGTTGTGTAAAAATTTACTAGGAGGTGTATTAGTGAAAGAAAGTCTTAACTATTTTTTTAACCCATCATCGGTAGCGGTGGTTGGCGTTACCCGAAATTCAGGCCCGAATAAATATAACATATTGGAGATTATACTTTGGATGGGCTACAAAGGAAAAATATACCCGGTTAACCCGAAGGTGCCGGAGATTGTCGGCCTAAAATCCTACCCATCGGTCTTGGACATACCGGGTCCGGTTGACCTGGCCGTAATTATAACGAGTCGAACTGTGATTCTGGAAGTGGTCAGACAGTGCGTAGAGAAAAGGGTCAAGGGAATTTTAATTGTTTCTCAGGGCTTTGCTGACGCCGATAGCGAGGGTAAAGAGATTCAGAATAAGATAATGAACATCGTTGCGGGAACCGGAATCCGGGTGATGGGACCCAACACGTTAGGCGTGATAAACAACTTTGATAAATTCATAACATCATTTGTTCGTTTTAAGACCAGTCTGTCACCGGTGGGGATTATCTCACAAACAGGTATGTTTATTGCTGGCAGTAATGATATCTGCTACGGCTGCGGTTATGCCGCCGACGTCGGAAACGCCGCAGACATCGGATTTAAAGAACTAATGGAGTATTATAACAAGGAAGACGGGATCAAGCTCATTAACATGCACATAGAAGGTATTCAGGACGGACGGGAATTCTTAAACTTAAGCCGTGCAATTACGCCAAAAAAACCTATTATTGCCTATAAAACAGGCAGGTCGCAGGAAGGTGCCCTGGCTATCGGTTCTCACAGCGCTTCACTGGCCGGGGAAGACCATGTGTACGATGCAGTCTTTCGACAAGCCGGTATAATAAGGGCAGAAAGCCTAAACGATCTTAGAGATTTCAACAAAGCATTCATAAAATATAGTCATGTGCGCGGCAACAGGGTGGGTGTGTTATCTATAACCGGAGCAGGAGGAATAACCACGCTAGATGCCCTGGCGAAGTGCAATCTTGTTCCCGCCCGGCTGAGCCCGGAAACAATTTCTGAAATAGATAAGCTTTATCCGGATTGGATGCAGGTAACGCATCCTGTGGACTGCTGGGCAGCGGCAATGATGCACGGGTTTGACAAGGTATATCCGCAAATACTGCGCTTGATGTTAAACGACCCAGGGGTGGATATACTGGTATTAGTTTTAGGCAATAGTTTACCTCCCGGGGCGGAATACGGATTAAAATTTGATTGCATCCTCGATGTAGCCCGGGAGTGCCCTGATAAACTGATGGTGGCGTGGAATTTCGGGGTAAACAAGTATAAGTGGGCCGAGTATTTAGAGGAACAAGGACCGCTGGCTGTTTATGATTCACCGGAAAGGATGGCCAGGGCTATGGGTGTCCTATACCATTATTATCATCATATCCGGATGAGAAAAAATGAACCAATTCAAGTTAGTACACCTGTTCCGCCTGCGGTAGATGCAAAGGGCATGACCGGGGCAGTACCAACCGACAAGGCCATGGAAATACTGGCCGGGGCAGGTATCCCTGTGGTGAAGGATATTTTTGTCCGCAGCCCGGAGGAAGCCACCAACGCTGCGGCGGCGCTGGGATATCCCGTTGCACTGAAGGTAGTCAGTCCCCAGGTGCTGCATAAAACCGAGGTAGGCGGCGTAAGACTGAACATCAGAGACTCTGAAGAGCTGAAAAAATCATACCTCTCTATGTTGAAGGAGGTGCAGGAAAAATCTCCCGGCGCTTCCATTCAGGGATTTCTGGTCCAGCGCTGCCTCAGCGGGGGTATAGAGCTTATTCTAGGCAGCAAGCAGGACGCTACGTTCGGGCCGGTTTTGGTCTTCGGCATGGGAGGCATTTACACTGAAATACTGCAAGACGTTGCTTTCCGGATTGCCCCGGTCAGTTCTGCAGACGCCCTGGAGATGATTGGTGAGACGCGGGTGAGCCAGCTGCTACAGGGGGTCAGAGGACAAGAGAAGGCCGATCTGGATGCCTTGGTGAAAGCCATAACCAGCTTATCCGATCTTGTAGTGAACAATCCTGAAATAAAAGAAGTGGATATCAACCCACTACTGGCCAGCTCCAAAGGTGTTGTAGCTCTGGACGGCAGAATCATTTTTTAATTTAACATCTAGGAAAATGGATACTAACAATCATAAATAATCACGAAAATCCTTGGAAGCCGGTAACGAAGCATTTCAAGGATTTTCTGATATTTTTATATCTTTGATCAATAGCATACTACTTTTCAATAAACCTAATTAAGATTCCACTGCAAAAACCCCAAAAATATTGTAAAACAGCAGGATAAACCACTGTGAATATCGAAGTAATAGTTAGATATTTAAAGCAAATAAAAGATAAACTA
>JBMNTM010000146.1:0-4755 GCA_050945735.1 Desulfosporosinus sp. | reverse complement strand
TTAGAATTTCCCCTCCTCGTCAGAACGGCTAAAAAGGGCAGCTGCAAAATCCATGGGAATAAAAGGTCTCAGGTCTTCCATGGCTTCTCCAATCCCAATCCATTTCACAGGAATCCGTGTTTCTCCTCGAATTCCCAATACGACGCCCCCTTTAGCTGTTCCATCCAGCTTCGTTAGGACAATTCCGGTTACTCCTGCAACTTCTTTAAAAAGCTTGGCTTGTTGTAGTGCGTTCTGACCCGTAGTGGCATCCAACACGAGTAATACCTCGTGAGGAGCCCCAGGAATTTCACGTTCAATGACACGTTTAATCTTACGCAATTCTTCCATTAAGTTAACTTTATTATGAAGGCGGCCGGCGGTATCCACAAGTACAACATCTATACCACGAGACCTTGCTGCTTGTACAGCATCATATGCAATAGCCGCAGGATCGGTTCCTTGCTGCTGTTTAATAACTTCTACTCCTGCGCGTTCTCCCCAAACCTCAAGTTGTTCAATAGCCGCTGCTCGAAAGGTATCCCCTGCGGCCAAGATAACCCGTTTTCCTTCCTTTTTAAACCAGTTCGCAAGCTTACCAATTGTTGTTGTTTTGCCAACTCCGTTTACACCAACCACGAGAATAATGCTGGGACCTTGCTTTGCTAAGGTTAGTGTTTCTTCTTCACCCAGTAGCTCCGTGATCAAATCCTGGAGAATCTGATTGAGCTCACTTGGCTGGGAGATTTTTCGTTTTTTTACTTCTTGACGCAACTGATCAACCAATTCCAGCGAGGAATGTACACCAACATCTGAACTAATCAATACCTCTTCCAATTCCTCATATAAGGCTTCATCAATTCTCTTACGACCGGCAAAAACTTCTTCGATTTTTCCCACAAAATTTTCCCGTGTTCTTGTAAGACCTTGCTTAAGCTTTGCAAAAAATCCTGCCACTATTATAACATCTCCCCATTAGCGATTATTTTAAGGTCGAAGTATGAAGTCCAAAATATGATATTAGAATATCATAGTACATCATTAATTGCACATTTTTTCGTTCCAAGTTCTTTGTCAAACAAGTCCCTCATGCAAGTCGTTCGTCGAACTTCACTGATAATAACTTAGATACACCACACTCCTCCATGGTAATGCCATATAAAACATCGGCAGATTCCATGGTTGCTTTGCGATGAGAGATAACCACGAACTGAGTTGAATCCGCGAGACGGTGAATATATTGAGCAAATCTCTGTACATTAGAATCATCTAAAGAGGCTTCAATCTCATCCAGAATACAAAACGGACTCGGTTTAACCCGCAGTAAAGCAAATAAAAGGGCTATGGCAGTTAAAGCCCTTTCCCCACCGGACAAAAGGGAAAGGAGCTGCGGTTTTTTACCGGGAGGCTGAGCAACAATCTCGACACCGGTTTCTAACAAATGTTCTGGGTCCACGAGTTGAATTTCCGCATTTCCGCCCAGAAAAAGCTCTTTAAATACTTCTTGAAAAGCCCCATTTACTGCATGGAAACTTTCTAAGAAACGTTTACTCATGGTCTTATCCAGTTCATTAATCACTTGACGCAAGGTTTGATTCGCTTTAAACAAATCATCCCGCTGTGCCAAAATGAAAGCTTTCCTTGACTTCATTTTAGGATATTCTTCTATGGATGCTTGGTTGATAGGGCCTAAATCTATAATTTGTTGTTTTATTTTCTGTACCTTTCGCCACAAGACTGGCCTTTCTTCCTGAGTCCGATATAGTATTGCCTCTTCCCATGTTAATCCAAACTCTTCAACTAAACGAGTTTCCCCTGCCCGGCACTCCGTCTCAAAGCGGACAACGCGAAGTTCATTGGCATGAAGGCGTTGTTCCAGTTCATGCTCATACTGACGTTTGGCATGTATCTCCTGTTCTAATTCAAGTAACCTGGCCGATAAATTCCCGTTTTCCAGTCTATATTGCCTTAAGGTACATCGCAGTTCCTCAAGGATAAGTGATTGTTTCTCTAGTTGCTCGCTTAACGACCGTTGTTCTGCTTTGACCACCTGGCAATTTTTCAGAAAACCAAGCCGCTTCATTTTCTTGAGTTGAAGAGCTGATTCGTTTTCACGATAAATCGTTAGTTCATGCCCAAGTTGTTCTGTACATTGATTCAGTTCCTGCTCCAACTTTGCTAAATGGATTTTCTCCTGAGTAAGTTTATCCCGATACACTTCTATCTCATCGGTTACAGCAATACTCTCAAGCTCTCGCTGATTGAACTCTTCGCGCAAATCATGCGTTGTTTTTTTCGCTGTTTCCAAACGTTCAGCCAAGCCTTTTGAACGAAGGTAAAGTTCATTTTTTAATGCCATCTTTTCCCGGTTGAGAAGACTTAGCCTTAATTGCTCGTCTTCTAACCGCTTCAATTGGCTTATCACATTCTCTTGTGCCGCTCTATGCATAACCTGATATTCTTTATCTTCTTGCAGACGGATACTCAAATTCTCTATGCTTTCCTGAGTTTCCTGCAAGCGAGAATCAAGTTCATAATATTCCCGTTCTTTTTCCGAAAGGTTTTTATCCAGCCATACCAACTCATCGCGCAAGGAATCTATTTCACGGGAACGGGCCAGCAGATTTCCTCCTCTACGTTGAACACTTCCTCCACTCAGCGAACCTCCAGGATGAACTTGGTCCCCCTCTAATGTTACAATCCGGAGTCTATACCCGGATGCCTTGGCGATCCGAGTCGCTGCATTCATATCTTTAACTACAATAACGCGTCCAAGGAGGAATTCCACGGCCGGTTTGTTCAAGACATCATAAGTAACAAGATCGACAGCAATCCCTATATATCCGGAATCTCTCTCTACTGCCCGGCTCACAATTATCCGCTTGCCCTGAATAATATCAAGCGGCAGAAAGGTTACTCTTCCGAATCGATGAGCCTTCAAATAAGCAATTGCTGCCTTCGCAGCTAGCTCATTTGTTGCCACAACATTTTGTAATCCGGCTCCCAATGCGGTTTCCAAGGCCAATTCATATTCTTCCTTTACCGTGATCAACTCAGCCACCGTACCGCAAAGGCCGACGCAATCTTTGATCCCTTCTTTTCGAGCAAGCATCACCGCGCGTACTCCGCGTTGATACCCTTCCAGAGAATCTTCTAAAGATTGCAAAGCGTGCAGGCGTGCTCTGGATTGCTCTATCAGGGCTTTATGCTTCTGAAGTTCTGCCTTCTTTTCTTCCAGCAACGGTTTAAGCTGATTGAACTCTGCTTTTAGCCTCAACAGTTCTTTTTCTCTTACTTGGGTTTGCTTTTCTATCTCATCCAGTTCTTTTTTCTGCGCTTCACTAGTTTGACTTAAGGATTGATACTCTATTGCTTTAAGCTCTTGTTCCTGTTCTATTTGCAGCACTTGTTGAACCAGAGAATCAAGATTATGTTGTACGCCGGTCAGTTCATTGACACAATTAGCTTGCTCTGACAAGGCTTGAAAAAG
This sequence comes from Desulfosporosinus sp., assembly GCA_050945735.1. Classification (GTDB taxonomy): domain Bacteria; phylum Bacillota; class Desulfitobacteriia; order Desulfitobacteriales; family Desulfitobacteriaceae; genus Desulfosporosinus. Next base: position 1,286 of record JBMNTM010000146.1, on the reverse strand, counting down.
ATCGGCCTTAATTCGTTCAATATCTCCTGCTAAATTATTTTCTCGAACATACTTAAGTTTTTGTTCTTGATCTAAGACCGTCTGCTTTGATTCCTTAACCTTAAACTTCAAATCCGCTTGCTTTGTTTCAAAAGTACTAATCCGTTCTTTCTGTAGTTTTAATTTTTCCTCATCCACCTGGAGTTCATCAGTTAACCTGGTAATCTGCTCCTGAAGATACTTTAAACGCTCACTACGAATGCTTAACTCATAATTTAAAGCGTCACTTGCCTGCTCAGCCTTAAACTCCTCGCTCTGCATTCGTTGTATATTATCTTCTATTTCTTTTAACAAAACCTTATTTTTTATATTTTCACTTTCTTGAAGACTAATTATCTCTTTAGCCTCTGCCAGACTAGATTGTAGACTTTCTGAGACCTTTGAAGCTAAAGACAGCTTTTGCTTCCCTTCAGAGATATCCAGAACAGTCAATTGGATTTCCAGGTGTCTTTGTTCTTTAGCGAGCGAAAGGCTCTGTTCGGCCACTTGGGCTTGGGCAGCCAGAGGAATTAGTTGTCCATCAATTTCTTGTAGAAGATCATCAAGTCGTTGAAGATTTGAGATTGTTGCATCCAGACGCTTTATAGCTTCACGCTTTCTGAAACGAAACTTGGTAATTCCGGCCGCCTCTTCGATCAGCGATCGACGTTCTTCCGACTTTAGGTTCAAAATTTCCTCAATCCGCCCCTGCCCAATGATCGAGAATCCTTCTTTTCCTGCCCCCGTATCCATAAATATTTCCTGAATATCTTTGAGGCGGCAGGATACATTATTAATCAAATATTGCCCATCACCATCACGGTAAACCCGTCGTGTAATTGTGATTTCTTGAAAATCCAAGGGAAAAATCCCTGTTGAGTTATCAAAAACAAGGGACACTTCTGCCATGCCGACGGGGCGACGCTGTGTACTCCCAGCAAAGATCACATCTTCCATTTTAACCCCCCGCAGACTCTTGGCACTTTGTTCTCCCAGTACCCAGCGAACTGCATCGGCAATATTGCTTTTCCCGCTTCCATTTGGACCGACAATTACACTTAAACCATGTCCTAATTCTAATTTTATTCGATCGGCGAACGACTTAAATCCCTGAATATGAATTTCCTTTAAAAAAACCGGGAAATTCTCAGGTTTAGTCATCGTTCTCCCTCCCCCAGTGTTCCAACACCTGCCTTGCAGCATGTTGTTCTGCTTCCTTTTTGGTACGACCCACACCTTTGCCCATTAAGTTTCCTTGAAGAAAAACA
>JBMNTM010000145.1:0-4759 GCA_050945735.1 Desulfosporosinus sp. | reverse complement strand
AATTAACCTCATCCTTACTCATAGGATACATTGGCACAAGCCTTTCTATTTTTACACTCTGATTTTTTCCGAAACACCAGAATGGTACAAGCTCTGACTGGTCATTCTGCTTTTCCGCTTTAGCAGCTTCAAACATTTCTGTCCATATGTCTCGCTTAAATGTGATACCATCTGCCTTACCATATTTATCAGCAACATTCTGTCTTATTGCCAGACACTTAAATCTATTGATTCTGCCTTCCCTTTGTTCCAAATCAGTCGGTCATTTTTTGCGGACAGTTCATACATGCTATCCTTTTCTGTTCTCTGCTCCTGCGTTTGCTCTCGTTTGATTTCTCCCTCCGTATCTTCTTGGCACAAGCAGGACAATACCTTGATGCACCAGAGCCCGGGACATATTCAACGCCGCACACCGTACAATTTTTAGCGGGCATTGCTGCCCACCGTTTTGTAGGTATGATATGTAATTCATCGACAAAGCCGATGAATTTATAGTAAATCTTGATTTCCTGCTTCACTGTTCCGTCTGCCATCTTCTCACGCTCCGAAACAAGTATCTTGTCTATGAGTGCGTTTATAACTGTTGCATCCAGTTCTTTTAAGCCTTGATAATTTCGGATAAGGGCGAGGAAGTCACGGATTCCCCGTGATTTCTCGTAGCTTTCATTAAGAGTTTCCGTCACCTCTTTCAGCCTTGCTTCAATTTCAAGCTGCTCTTTCTGGTATTTCCCCGACATCATCTCAAAATTCCGCTCGGTAATACGCTCCATGACCTTATCCTCGTAGAGAGAGGAAAACAGCCTGTCCAGTTCCGCAAGGCGTTTGTTCAGCTTCTTACGTTCTTTCTCTAATGCTTTCGCCCTGCTCTGGTCTGTTTCCGTGAGCCGCTTTTCTATGGCCCTGACCGCCTTTTCATCATTCACTGCCATATCCGCAAAACAGTTGATGTCGGCAAGAACGGCATTGAATAAATCCCTTGCTTCTATATTGTGGGCACTACACTCGCTTCTTCCGTTTCTTGCATAATTATTACATGAATACTGTACACAGTCGATAATCTCTGGGCGTTTCCTCCTGTGTACGTTCATTGCCCGCAGAGCACATCCGCAGTCCACACACTTGATAACGCCTGCAAAAATATTTACAAATCCTCCCTTGTTCTGTGGAAGCCTACGACTTGTAATAAGCTGTTGGACAATATCAAATTCCTCCTGCGTGACTATTCCCTCATGGGTATTGGGTATCACTTCCCATTCTTCGGGCAGCTTAGAGGGGCGTTTCTTGCTTTTCATATTGGCGGCAATCCGTTTGTAGCCTACAAGATTTCCCGCATATATCGGGCTTCTTAAAATGCTCCTCACGCTGTTCCCACTCCAAATATAGCGTTTGTCCTCGTTCCCCTCAAAATGACGTTCAAAGCCTGTTTCGCCACGCTCCGCCGCATAAGCGGCAGGGCGTAGGATATGCTGTTTATTAAGATGTCTGCAAATTTTGGCAACTCCATTCCCTTTTAATGCAAGGTCGAATATCTCTTTTACAACATGTGCCACTTTATCATCTATCAGCAGATGGTTGTGGTCGGCAGGGTCTTTGATATAGCCATAAGGGGCGGTAGTTCCCATGAATTTCCCCTGTTGAAACCTCGCCCGATATGCCGATTTTATCTTAACAGATATGTCAGCGGCATACATTTCGTTTAAAATGTTGCGGAAAGGCGTGATGTCCATAGCAGATTTATTCAAGGTATCTACGCCGTCATTGACCGCTATATACCTCACGTTATGCTCTGGGAAGAAAACTTCCAGATATAACCCACAATCAAGATAGTTTCTCCCCAGACGGGATAAATCTTTCGTAATCACGCAGTTTATCAGACCGCTTTCAATGTCTTTTATCATATTCTGGAAACTTGGTCTTTGGAAATTTGTACCAGAATAACCATCGTCCACATACGTTTTTGCTATGTGCCATCCCTGCTTTTTCACATAATCCGTGAGGATGGATTTCTGTGTCGCAATGCTCGCACTCTCGTTATCCGTACCATCGTCTTTAGATAAGCGGCAATAAATGCCGACTAAATAGATTTTCTTTTCTTCTTTGATTCCTGCCATACTGTAAAACCTCCGTATCTGTCCTATCTGTTTTCATGTCCCATTGCGTACATTCTAAGCGGACAGCCCCTCATTGTCGAAGGTGTCGCCCTCGGCAATCTTCTTCCGAATATCCTCGGAGATAATCGGGACAAACGCTTCTGTAACGGTCTGTGTGCCGACATATTCACGGCTGATTATCATCTGCACTGGTGCTTTTGGCACGATACGCTTTCTCTTTTTATCTGCTTTCTTATCCTCGCCCATACTTAAATCTTCCTTTCCAGACAGGGCAGGGAAGAGTTTGGAAATGTCCCCGCCCTGCCAATCAGATACCATTAATCCTCGCTGTTTAATTCTTTCTGTAATGCTTTAAGGAGTGCCGCCGCTTCATCAGCGTTCAGCGTGATTCCCTTGCCGCACTTTTCACGGTTCGGGGAAAAGCTGCGGATGTCATACTTCGGCTCTTTCCCATTCCATGAAATGAGATTGATTTCCTTTGTGTAGCCACTGTCGCCCGTAGACAATACTGCGATTTCCTTTACGATTTCATACTGGATTTCTCTCATTCTCCATACCTCAACTCTCTGTATTTACTTCCCGAAAAAAGAAGATTAGCGGCTGTCACGGTTGCGTTTCCTCTGCAACTCACGCTCCAAAAGTTTGATGATGGTTTCCTCCATCTGCTTCGGCGTTGTGTTCTTCGGAAAGTATTTTTTCAGCTTGCTTGTGTTGATTTTCAAGGTTTCTTTCTGGTTGCCCTTTTCCTCCGTCATAATCGCAAATATCGTATCCATGTCAAGCCGCCCGCTCTGGCTTAACTGTTTCATCCGCTGTGCCTGTGAGAGTGAGGGCGTTGCTTCTTCGCTCTCCATCGTGGCAAAGAGGTTTTCCTGCTCGTCTTTCTTCAAGAAGGACAGTTCCACCGCAGGCGTGAGGGCGATTTTCCCCTCGTCCACCATCTGCAAAATCGGCGGTATCAGTTCCGTCAGGCGGATAAAACGCTGCACGGTCATCCTGCCCACGCCGAAGCCCTGTGCCACCTTGTCGTCCGTCCGCAACTTCGTCACAACTTGTGACGAGGTTAAGTCTGTGCGGAAACCCTGCCGCTTCATGGCTTCGGATTTCATCTTGTAAGCAAACGCCCGCTCCGATGGCAGGATATTCTCACGCTGCAAATTGCTGTCTACAAGGGTGATGATGGCTCGGTCACGGTCTAAGGGCAGGACAAACGCAGGCACGGTATTTATCCCTGCAAGTTCAGAAGCACGGACACGCCGCTGTCCTGCAATCACTTCATAACCGTCCCCGTCCTCTTTCGGGCGTGTGATTATCGGCGTGACAATGCCAAATTCCTTGATGCTTTCCGCTAACTCTGACAGTGTTTCATCTTCTGCCACATGAAACGGATTGTCGGGGAACGGGTACAAGTCTTTGGTCTTTAACACCTTAAAATCCTGTTTCTTCATTCACATATCTACCTTTCTTTCGCTCTGCTTCTATGATTTTTCTGCAATTCTTCCAACACTTCGGGCGGTATTTTTGACAGCAGCCGCCCCATCTGCTCGTTGGTTCTCTGCAATTCAAATATCTTCTGATTCGCTTTCTGCACCTTTAGTTCCTGCTCGTACTTTTCATCACGCATACGCCCCGCATAGTCTGATTCCTGCCCAATTCTCTCTTTCAAACTGTCGATATACGCCTGCTGTTTCCCGATTTCCTTAGAGAATTTCTCCACGTCTGGCAGCCATGCAGAGAGTAAATCTAACGCTTTATCCCTTTTCTTCCCTGCGTTAAAGGCGTTGATGTCGGATAGGGCAGACACGATTTCTTCATACTGTTTATCAAGCCTGCCGCCTAATTTATAGAGCCATGTGGGGACGTGTTTCCGCTTGGTTTCCATTGAGGACTGCCCCCGTTCAAGCTGATTCCACCGTGAGGACATCCGCTCATGGTAGGCGGTCTGCCACTCGGATAATGATTTCTGGTTGCCTAAGATAGCTTTCGCTGACAGCTTATTGTCTGGCGTAATCGGCACAAAGCAGAGGTGCATATGGGGCGTTCTCTCGTCCATATGGACGACAGCGGAGAGGATATTCTGCTTTCCAACACGCTCCGAAATGAAGTCAAGAGCCGTCTGGAAATACGCTTTTTGTTCTTCGGGCGGTAACTGGTTCATAAATTCTGGTGAAGCTGTGATGAGCGTTTCCACCATCATCACGCTGTCTTTCCTTGTCCTGCACCCCGCTTCGGCTACCATGCGGTTAATCTCTTTCTTGTAGGTGTACTTTGGTGGTGCTATGAGATGGTAATTGTTTTTAGAGCGTTCCATATCTATATCTGGGTTGCTTTTGTAGGCTTCTTTCTTCCGCTCGTTGTGGCGTTCACAAGCCGCAACGCCGCCCGCTTTTCGTTTCTGGAAACGCAGGATTGCATAAGGCATAGGCGGATTCCTCCTTTCTTTCGGCGGGTGACCGTCCTTTGGGGTGACAGCGGTGACGGTGGTGACAGCAGTTTTGGGATACCCCCTGCCGACTGCCGCAACTGTCACCCTCACCCCCTGCATGACGGTCATGTCGATGATGACGGTGTTTTTGGGATACCCCCCTCGCAAGAGCCGTCACCGTCATGCCGCCATTCTTTTATCCGAAGCCGTAAGGCGTAGGATA
>JBMNTM010000144.1:0-4785 GCA_050945735.1 Desulfosporosinus sp. | reverse complement strand
AATAAATGACAAAAAAAAGAGGCCAAGTAGCCCCAAAGTCCTTGATACAAAATATTTAAATTGAGTTTCTAAGTCAAGCTTATAAAACCGGACACTACATCCATACGATTCCCTACTTACCCAATTTCGCAACTTTAAACCTAGATACCATTAAAAAGGCTAAAAATAACATAATTAACGGATAAATATACCAAGATAACATAGTACGAAAAAATATTAATAAAGCTAAAAGACCGCCTGCAAACGTAATGGGGACACCTACAAAATGAGTTGTAATATTGAGCATATTAAAACGTGCCAAACGTATTGCTCCGCACAAGGTAAAAATCGCAGCGATACTAAGCCCGATATACCTTAAATACAAATGTTCTAAAGGATGTAAGATTGCCTGATAAGTTAAGATTGCAGGTGCTACACCAAAGGAAACCAAGTCACTCAAAGAATCGAGTTCTTTTCCAAAGTCCGAGCTCACCGAAAGTCGACGCGCCACTTTCCCGTCCATACTGTCCATAAGAACAGAAAACAAAATCATTGCTGCCGCTGTTGTATAATCCTTTTCAATAACTAAAATTAGAGCGAGAAAACCAAACAGCAGATTAGCCAAAGTTAAGATGCTGGGAATTATACGAGCAGTTATCGGATTTCTCTTCATTCGACACGCACTCTCCCTATTGTACTCACACCAGCACGCACCTTATCTCCCGGGCTAACCTTTATGTCAACATTTATTGGTACAAAAACTTCTGAACACGAGCCAAATTTAATTAGACCAAATCTTTCCCCTTTAACTACTTTGTCTCCCTTATTAACCCAACACACAATACGACGGGCAATAAATCCAGTTACCTGAGTTACTAAAATTTGCACATATCTATTTTGAATTCCTACATAATTTTTTTCGTTCAGCTCAGACGCATGGCTTTTAAAGGCGGGTATCATCTGCCCCGGTCTGTAAGCACGAAAAACAACCTCGCCCGCCATTGGGCTACGATTAATGTGAACATCAAATATACTTAAGAAGATACGAACCCGTATGCTTTCCCCGTTGATAAACTGATCCTCAAAGACTCTTTCCACATCCATGACTACACCATCCGCTGGGGAAACTAACGATAATTCATCCATTGGAATATCTCTTTCCGGATTACGAAAAAAAAACAAAATAAATAAGAACAAGATACTTGGTAAAACTGCCCACCAGGGCTTAATCCAATAAGCTATAATTATCAACAAAGCTAATACCGCCAGATATAACCAAGCATCACGAGAAATGGGATATTGTTTCACCGAAAAGTTAACCACCTCCTCTTAATTTTCCTTTAGTTTATCATTTTTATAACAATTAGGAAAGCCTTTAGTCTAATTCCAGAGCTTTCCACTCTTCGATTTTGCGAAGAATTAGTGAACTATCACCTCGAATATGGGTCCGAATTGGTAAGGAGTTAAAAAAGAACCTCCCATAATATTTTTCTATGACTCGGTCATCAAGTAAAATTACCACTCCCCGATCTCCTTTGGAGCGTATCAAACGGCCAAACCCTTGCTTAAAACGGATAACAGCTTCGGGTAATGAAAAGTCTTTAAAGGGATCCCGTCCCAAAGACTTAAGATATTCGGAACGAGCCTCAATTAATGGTAAAGACGGCGGCCAAAAAGGTAGTTTGACCAAGACGATACAAGATAGTGTATTACCCTGTATATCAATCCCTTCCCAAAAGCTATTTGCACCCAAAAGGACACTCCTTGGATTTCTCTTAAATGCTTCCAGGATTTTACTTCGTTCTCCGTGATACCCTTGTGCTAAAGTCTTAATACCTATTCGTAACAAGCGCGGACTCAAAGAGGCATAAATTTCACGGAGTAATTTATGTGCCGTAAATAAAACTAAAGTCCGACCATTCATGCGCTCAGCAACTTGAGCGATAAACTCTGAGATCTCTTTAACATTCTCCTCGTCAGTTTCTTGGGGCAAACATTTCTTCTTAACCACTAATAATTTCATCTGCTGTTCATAGTCGAAAGGGGAATCTACTTGGGCAGTTTTTGTTGTCTTAGGTAATCCAATATCGCGCAGAAAATACTCAAACGAGTTAGAAATACTTAACGTGGCGGAAGTTAAAATCACAGCATCTACCCGAGAGAAAATTTTTTCCTTGAGGATATCACTAACTTCAATGGGTGAGGTCTTTAAATAAAGTCTTATATTTTGTTCAAGCCAAGTTACTTGTTTCGGGTTATCGTCGAGTACTAGTATCAGGGTATCAAGCAGTGCTTGTAACTCCCTTTGATGGGCAACTAAATTATATTTTAATTCTTCGATCTCGTCCGCGTCTTCTCCAAGCAAAACACTTGACAAACTTTCAAGGACAGCAGCTAAAGCCTTAATTCGTCCAATCAGGTTTTCAATTTGAATGTTTAATGTTTCCCACCAAGTTTGGGTTGAATGACTGGCTACAAATCTAAACGTGCGTTTCGCACCTAATATTAGCGAGAATAACTGGAATAACTCTTTTGCCTGTTCCAGCACCATGAAGCAATTTTCAGGAATATCATCCATCCTTCTTTCAAATATTTCCCATGATACGGAAGGTGCCAGATAAGCAAGTGCCTCTAATCGTTGTTTAACCAGCGTGTAGAAATTCTGACCTGTAGATTTATAGATATTCTCAATAATCCGAGTAACGTTTTCCAGACTCATATCCGAGCCAAGATGTTGTAATGCCGTTTGGTAAATTTGATGCGCTTCATCAATCACTAATTGATGATATTCTGGCAATACATTATAGTCTGTCTTAAGATCGGAGAAAAGAAGGGAGTGATTCACAATCACAAGATCAGCCTCTTCAGCTTTCTTGCGCGCTCGCAGTAAAAAGCATATCCCTGACTTCGAACATTTTCTAGGAATGCACATTTCATTGTCCGCACTTAAACCAGACCAGATTTTGACAAGTCCAGGAACCTTCGAAAGCTCTTGCAGATCCCCTGTTCGCGTCTCTCTGAGCCAAACAAGGATACTTAATAGGGCGAGCTTTTGTTCTTCTTTTGAAATTTCTCGCAGATTAGCCATGCAACTCTGCAATCTCTTCAGACAACAATAATTACTTTTCCCTTTCAATACAGAAACTTTAAAGTCAAACGGTAATACAGTTTTCAAAATTGGAATATCTTTTTCTTGAAGTTGTTCCTGTAAGGGAATAGTATGTGTCGCCACCACAACCTTTTTACCAGTCTTTTTTGCCGACCATAAACACGGAATCAAATAAGCAAAAGACTTTCCAGTCCCTGTTCCGGCCTCAACAACAACATGTTGAGAGGATAAAAGACTTTCCGCTATTAATTTTGCCATTTTCACCTGACCCGGTCTGCTCTCATATCCATTTAAGTTTCGCTCCAGGATTCCTCCCTTTGAAAAACTATCAACAATCCAGTCAATGGAGACAGGAATTTCGCTTTTTGCAGTTTTTTTACTTGAAAATAAGCCTTCAGAAATGGGGACAAGAACAAAATCCGTCCGAATTTTTCGATCAGGAAAGCGACGAATGATCTCTTTATAAGATTCGTCTATAAAACTTCTTCCAGTCCAACCCTCAAGAAGACCCTTTGCTTGTTCATAGAAACTAAGATCAAATTCCAAGCTTTTTTTTCTACAAAGCTCAAAAAGTTTCCAGGTTAACCAAGCGTTAGTTTGCGAGCGATGACCGCAAGCTCCGTCTTCCAAGGCTAATGAAAGTTTTTCAGTCAGATAGGATAACGAATAGTCATGCACAGTTGGAAAAAAGATTCTGGCTAATTGCAGAGTATCCCAGACGGCTTGCTGAAAAGAAACGTTGAGTTGTTTTTCCAGGATCGAGAGGAGATATTTGACACGATGCCCTACAAGAACAGCGTTCGCAAAGAACTCCTGTATCTCGTGCCTATGCTCATACAATTGAGAAGCACCATCAAAGTCTTCCATCTTTAGACCGGTTAATTCTAAAACCTTACCATTAATTTCTTGCTTAGGCAGAACAAGAAAATGACATGATTCTTGAACCTTTCCTTCACGAATTCTAAGTGCTGCAAAATCTATTATTTCATCCTGCAAAACCTCTAAACCCGTTGTCACTATATCAAAAACCACGACGTCTTTGCTCAAAATATTGACTCCTCTCTTGTTGTCATTGTACACTAATATTAAGAAAGGGATCAACGTTAAAGTAGGATTATAGATTTCTATCACTAATAAACTACCTTGAGAGACAAATAAAACACAGAAATTTATTTCTTGCTTTTTGGCTTTTAGAAAGAAGGATATGCATGTTCAAACGTAAAATTTCTACTATTCTACTCGGACTTGTAGTTTTTACCAGTCTGTTTCTTAACGGTTGTTCAGAAAAACCCTTTTTAACACAAGACGCGTCGTATGTCATAATATCTATTTCTCCTTCAGGGATGACTCAATCAGAACCCATCGAATTACCTTGGAATACAAATACAGCCATTTTGCAGAAATTACTTCTGGAGTCATCTTTTGTTTTATGTGATTTACATACTATCAGTGCTCCAAATTCCTCAATTAAAGTCCCTCTCCAAACTTCAATACTTCAAGCAAACTACGATGAACCGAAACGCATGACATTTATGATCGATCGAGAAGTCCTTACCCTTGATGTCCAATCTATTCAAATCCAAGTAGAGGGGGCTAATGTAGGACAGGTAATCCTCAATCAGACTTACACATTGCAGGGCATAAATAACCCTAATCTTCAGCCTGTGTTTAAAGACTTGCAAGATACGCTACATAAT
>JBMNTM010000143.1:0-4796 GCA_050945735.1 Desulfosporosinus sp. | reverse complement strand
AAGTAAATTATGTATTTGTTTTCCTGCTGTTGCAGTTTCTTACAACACCTAAAATTAACAACTATACTTTTCTTGATAGAATATAGTAGTTTTGTTATACTTATTCGCAGTTATTATATTAAAATATTCCCAATTTCATCTCTTCAAGATCAATTTTAAGCTCAATCAAAAGGGGAAAGTAACTCATAATGAAGAAAAAGCATAAAATTCGATTTAAAATGATTTTAGCCTTTTTAGGCTATAATCTTCTTTTAGCTTCCATACTTTGTCCATTTGTACTGTTCTGGGGACCCTTCGAAGCTCTCAAAGCAATGGCGGTTGGCACGGTTGCCACATCGCGCCATCCCCAGGTTGTCCAGGCTTTTCTGTCCCAAGCTGAAATTGATCGGATTATGAACCGCGATCATGATCAAGTGGTAAGCAATATGCATGCAATTAATCGCTCAAATACAATTAACGATCCCAGCATGGGAATCACGATTGAAGATATTAAAGGGGCCAGCTTCAAAGGTAAAGTTATGCTCATAAAAGATCCGAAACGAATTAAATTATCTGTCACTAAAGAACTTGGCATTACCGGCGAACGTGTTAGCGATTTGGTCAAAAATAAGGGAGCCATTGCCGGCATAAATGCCGGTGGTTTCTATGACCCGGACGGTAAGGGAAACGGAGCGTTCCCCGATGGTTTAACTATGCATGAAGGAAAACTGGTCCACAATAACGTTGGCGATAAGGCTGTAAACATTGTCGGATTTAACGATGAAGGTAAATTAATCCTCGGTAAGAAGACGGCCAAAGATTTGATCGAAGAAAACATGCGCGAAGTAGTTACTTTTGAACCTAATCTTATTGTCGAGGGTAAACCGATGATTAAAGGAGATGGGGGCTGGGGCATTGCTCCCCGGACAGGCATTGGTCAAAGGGCGGATGGGACTGTAATTTTTGTCGTCATCGACGGACGACAACCCACGTGGAGTATAGGAGCGAATTTGCGTGACCTTATGCAGGTCTTTATAGACTATGGTGCAGTGAACGCTGTTAATCTTGATGGCGGTTCTTCATCTGAACTCGTCTATAACGGTAAAGTCATGAATCGCCTCTGGAACATTTTTGGTGAACGCTATATTCCAACGGCTTTTGTTGTAATGCCTTGAGTAACTTTCGTGCAAAAAGGAGCAATTAAGGCATGAGGATACTGCGTATCATATTTGTTTGGACATTAGTATCACTATTTATACAAGGTGGAGCATACTTTTACTTGAACAACAAGGTTGAAGAAGTTATGTCGCCATTAGCAAAGGAACCGATCACGCTTAAACTCAAGGCGATTATCCCTGGTACTGACTTAGAGAATATACAAATTTCCTACGCCAAGGATTATTTAGCCTATCTCGAAAATGGGACATTCAAAGTTTTCAACCTTGTACAAGGGAAGCAAGTTTTTGAAAAAAAGCCGCCCTCTGATACTGATAAAACATTAGGCGTAATTAGCTATCAATGGCTTCCAGACAGAAACACTTTAATATATTTTTATGCCAAAAAAAATCCAAATAAAGTAACATATGTTCCCGTGTACCCGACTAAACCAACAGTCCAGACCCCCAAACAAAACTCAACCCCTGCGGAACCAAACACAGAGGACCCTAACCAAAAAAAAGAGGTTCAAGAAGAACCACGAATTGAAAAAAGATATGGCAATCCACAAATTATTGAATTATATACACTGGAACTACCAGAAAGTAATGATCATACCCCACCGGAAGATCGTTTTAATAAAACAATTGATAATCTGCCAAAAGGCGGAAAAATTAGTGCGCTGGTTTTCTCTACATCTTCGAATTTAATTTTCCTCACTGTAAAGAATGATACAACGCAACAACTGATCGAAATAGATGTTATGAAACATATACGTACTCTGAATAAATCAGGAGAGACTATTGGTAATATAGCTGCCTCAGATCGCTTTGGCACGCTTTATATTAACAGCAAAATTGGCAAAAACCAACAAATTATCGCCATCAGTGGTACTAAGCGTTGGGTCATCTCGAAAAAATCAACGGATCGGATCTTAGGAATTAGAAACGGAAAAGTCTACATTGGTGAAGTGATCGGCGATAAAATCGTAAAGATAAAAACTACCACAGACCGTTCAGATTTAACAAATTATCCTTATCTAAAAACTGAATGGGAAGGTTCAATTCCCTTTAAGGATACTCGCCTACTCATTGGTTTAAAAGGACAAGTAATTGTCTATAATAATCAAATTGCTTATATTGTCTCTGAGGGACAACTAAAAGAAATAAAATTTGAAGGAGAAGAAAACTTAATTTCTCTTGATGGTGCAGAGCATATTAAACTCAGTCAACAAGGAACTGCCACGTTTGTGGAATTGCAGCCACTTACGTACTAAGAATAAGACCGGCATCTTACTACCTTAAACAGCTAAAAATGGGATGAGATTATAGTCTTCTATGCTCTCATCCCTTACATATTCAAAACCATGGCAAATCTCAGCGCAAAGTATTTCTTAAATCACTAACTCGTAGATTCTGTCGTATCCCAAATGATGTTCATTAAGCAGCTTTTCAATTAAAACCCTGTTCTCAGGATTTTCTCTCCATGCCAGTCCACATCCAGCCGCAATCGCTCTTGGTAATGGAATTATGCGGCCACTAAAGCCTGCTTCTTTGGCAACATCTTCAAAAGCCAAGGCTTCGGTAGTAGTGTGAAACGTCACGACACATTGTAATTCTTTTGGTCTCATCTGCTCTCCTCTTCCAGAATTTTCAAGGCTTGTATTGCCTCATTTACTTCCTTACTAGTATTAAAATGTGAAAAACTAAAACGTACCATCCCCTGATCCATAGTGCCAAATGTGCTGTGCACGCCTGGCGCACAGTGAGCTCCGGATCTCGTGGCAATCCCAAAACGCTGGAAAAGGGCATCTTCTATTTCTCCGGAATCAAGATCTCTTATATTAAGGGCAACAACAGGTGTCCTGACCGCAGCCGTAAAATCGCCATATAAAATAACTCCGGGTAAATCCTTGATACCTTTAAGAAATAAATTTGCCAGACTAGTGGCTTCCCGGAAGATTCTTAACTGCCCATAGCGCTCCAGGTATTCACAAGCCGCAAGAAGTCCCGCCAGGCCATGGATATTCAGGGTCCCTGCTTCAAGGGCGGCAGGCAAAACTTGAGGCATGCGCTGCGAGAAGCTATCCACTCCTGTGCCGCCAAATCTAAGCGGTCGTGGCTGGACATTATTCGCTAAACAAAGCACACCTGTACCCTGCGGCCCAAGAAGGCTTTTATGGCCTGAGCAGCAAAGTGCTGAGATCCCAACCTTTTGCATGTCGAGCGGAAGTAAGCCGGCAGTCTGTGAAGCATCTAAGATCAATAAACAACCGTGTTTATTACATATTTTACCCATTGCTTCAATGTCCAGAACATTCCCGGTGACGTTTGAAGCATGACTTACAACCACAGCCTTAGTATCTGCACGCAACGCGGCTTCTATGTCAGAGACATCAATGCATCCCTTTTTATTTGCAGGCACTACTGTCAGGTGAATACCTCGCCGCTCCGCCAGAAAATAAAGCGGCCTTAAGACACTATTGTGCTCGAGAACGGTTGTAATGCAATGGTCTCCAGGCTGAAGCAGGCCTTGCAGGGCAATATTTAAGCTCTCGGTGGCATTAGCGGTAAACACTACGCGCGAGGGATCCCCTACACAAAACAGACGCGATATGGCCTCGCGCGTCCGATAGACCAGACGAGCGGCATTGAGGGAAGCACCATGGGCGCCGCGTCCACTGTTCCCAATTCCCTGTAAAGCATGATAAACAGCTTCTGCCACCTCCGGCGGTTTATGAAAAGAAGTTGCTGCATGATCCAAATAAATCATAATCCAGGCCTTTCAATTGAGATTTTGCTTCTATCCAAAATTTATTATTATACAATATCTCCTACAACGCCAACATTACCATTCTTATGGCTTTATAATCTTAGTGGCCTGCATTTGTTTGTCCACAATATCGTACATATTTGTGACGGAACCAACACTTAACTTCTCAGTCAAGCCATAATGATTCAGACAGGTTCCACAAGACAAAATTTCCACGCCTTGGGATTCTAAAAGTTTCAAATCAGCCAGAGAATCCGAGCCCTCTACAGACAAATACACACCCTGATTATAAAGTAAAATTGTATCAGGCAGCCTTTCTTGTTCGGTCAAAGCATATATAAATGCTTTCATAAGGGTGTGGCCTAATTGTTCATCCCCTTCGCCCATTTTATTGGAAGAAAGTACCACAACTGTTTTACCTAATTGACTCTCCGGCGTACATTCTATTTGTTCTGTTATTTCCTTGCCGGAAGTTTCCGTCACGGTTAAGGTCACAGAATAGTTATTTTCATCTATTTTTTCGGTAGACACTAGATAATGCTTCTGTTCAGCCATTTTGCCCAGATTCTGTACAGCAATAAAATTATCGACAGCTACTTCTAAGCTATCTCCCTCTTGAAGTGTTGCCAATATTTTCGTCGCTTCTACAACCGGTAGCGGACATGCTTTTCCTCTGACATCTAAACTCTGTTTCATTTTTCTTCCCCTTTTCTTCCGAAAATCTTTGTTTCATCCTACTATGTAAATATTCCAACTAACCCACAAGGCAACTCGAGAGATTCAATTTCATTACTCAATCCTGTTATTAGTATAAGTTTAAACTTATTTTTTATTTTCACTCTTACTTTATCCTCTTATGTTAATATTACCTTACCTTCGATACATAGAGA
>JBMNTM010000142.1:0-4817 GCA_050945735.1 Desulfosporosinus sp. | reverse complement strand
ATGGAGGTCTAAATTAGCGATCTTCAGTTGAAAAAGAACTTTTTGAGCTATCTGCTCAAGACAATTTTTACTATTGAAAACCCCCATAGGGGTTAAACAACCTGTTTTTGCAGTGGAATCAATTAATCATTTGAGCAATTAGAATAATTTGCATGATTTACCGAAGGAGCTTTTACCGCGCTGCAGACTCTCCTGCCCATGCTTTTACTAAGGGGCATAAGATTAAATTGCAACAAAGCTTAATGAACAGCAAGTGAGGATTTTTTAAACATTTTCATTTTTTTCATTTCAAAGAAGAGAAATGCAGCTGTCAGCATCACAGCCAAAACATCGGCAATCGGCGCTGTAATCCAAACTCCCTCTATTCCATAATAATTAGGCAGAATCAGTAAAAGTGGAATAAAGATGAGCACCTGTCTTGACAGGCTAAGAATCGTCGATTGAACTGGTTTACCAACGGCTTGGAAATAATTTGCGCCCACGATCTGAAATCCAACGATTGGAAGAACGGCAAGGAAGGTCACTAGTGCGTGAACAGTCAGTTGGGTCAGGGCAGTATCTCCTTTACTGAAAAGTCCGACGATTGGGACAGCACAAGTAATAATGATGATGTAACCCACGGAAGCCATGGCCGTACCGGCTAGTATTCCTTTTAATAATGTTTCTTTCACTCGTTTATAAAGTCGGGCACCGTAATTAAATCCAATCAAAGGCTGTGCTCCCTGACTAATTCCGACAATTGGCATCAAAAGAAGCATCGCTATACTCATGATAATACCTGCAGCTGCAAGTGCTATATCGCCGCCATAAGTCATAAGCGCTTTATTCAAGATGATTTGTTGAATGCTATTGGAAATTTGCATTGCAAAAGGAGCAAAGCCTATGGTAATGGTCCTTATAACAATTGGAATTTTTGGTTTCAGGTTTCTGAGTCTGATTTTAATCATACTGCGGCCTGTATAGAAATAACTAAGGACCCAAATTGCCGAAACAGTCTGCCCAGTGATAGTTGCCAAGGCTGATCCTTTGATACCCCACCCCAATATAAAAATAAATACATAGTTTAGAATTATATTAATTACAGCACCAATGATTTGCGTTAGCATAGCGATCCGAGGATTCCCTTCGGCCCGAATGACGTTATTCAGCCCATAGGAAAATGCTCCGGGAACTGCCCCAATCATAATAATATGAATATAATCTCTGGCATAAGGCAAAACCTCCGAACTGGCACCAAACAACTTTAAGATTGGGTCACTAAATATGAAATATATGACCGAAAACAGTAAAGGTAAGATGATTAACAAAAGGGCTGCATTACCCGCAATTTTCTCTACTTCTTCCATTTTCTGTTCACCAAGACGGATCGAAATCAATGCAGTTGCCCCAATGCCGATAAGCATAGCTATAGCAAATAAAATCGTCATAATCGGGAGAGCCACAGTAATCGCGGCAATAGCAATGGAACCTATCCCCCGTCCCACAAAGATTCTGGATACTATATTGTAAAAGGCATTCACTAACATGCCGATAATTGCCGGTAAGGAAAATTGCCAAAGCAACTTGCCAATTTTGCCATTCCGGATATCTAAATTTTTCATCATCAAAGTTATACTCTCTACTCTCCAGATTACTTTCTTCAAATATTTCCAATCTAAAGTAAATATATTAAAATAACATGTCCATTAGTCTACCCAGGGGGTCTGCTCAATTTTGAGCAGACCCCTAATAACTCTATGTAATAATACTGCAAGCTCGTTTTAGAATTTCTTGGATTTCATAAAATAACCATTGTATTTTATTGTACTATCAACGGGTTGATTTGTATACTTAACCCCCATGCCCCATTGAAGCAAATCATTAAGTTAGCTGCCAACCGGCATTTGCACTAGCAGCATTGTCTTATCTGGATAACTTTGCAAACTTCTTAGCTGTAAATTTACTGAGCAAAAAACCAAACGGTAATATAATCAATGCATAAAGCAACTTCTGTGTTTGTAGGATAACGAGAAAAGCCAAGATGATCTCTCCTGGCAATGACAGAATAAAAAAGGAACGACCTGCTGCTCCGAGCTTTGTTTCATCTGGCAAAGGAAATAACGCCACATAGGGAGAATTAACCGCTTCTAACCAGTACAATTTAACTATTGCTGCTAAAAAAATGATCGATATGCCCCACAAGACCCATTTCCCAACGAAAGGAAAAAGCGAAAGAACTAACGCATATACACCAATTAATTGAAGATAAGACATAATTTGAGCCCTATGGCGTAAGGTCGACTTGAGACATAATTCCACTAATGCATTTTCAGGAGTACGATGCTGAAAAATCAGTTCAGAGTTACGGAACAACCAGGGGCGAGTTCTGAATGTGATGGGTTTTTTGGTATAAGTTCGCGCATACATAAGCAGAACATTAACAAACTTTAATTTAGCGGCCTGTCCCATGGAAATATCCTCGAGCAAGGTCCCACTAAAAAATACACGTTGATAAATTAGTAAAATCAAGACAATAAGAAGTATCAAAAATAATAAAAGATAGAGTATTGGTTGATTGAGCAAAGAAAATACTATTAACTGTAAATAAGTACCGGAGATAACCAAAAAAAGAGCTGTGACAAGACCTCGTTTCCATCCTTGAAAACGGAATTCCAGGCGTTGTTTTAATATCCCTAGCGTAGCTTTAAAGAAAAAAGTAGTTATTAAAAACCAAAAAAATGAGTGTAGGGTAAAATCATAATGGAACAACAGAAATGGTGCGCATACCAGGCAAAAAAGCAGTGTTATGAGAAAATTAAAACCAATGTAATACACGATACTATACTTGACTAACCCTTTAAGCCAAGCTTTTTGCTGCGAAAGAAAGATTTGGTCGCATCTTCCACAAATATCCGAAACGTTCCTGACCAGGAAAATAATAACACAATCACTAAAAAGGCATTGAGAGGAACATAGTTGAGCACGGCGGGTACTTGTTTCCACCAACCTACATAGGTGTAAAGAAATATACCTGAAAATGGAATGACAATATAGAGTGCAATAATCCAATCAACTACGGTTTTCCAAACGGAATACTGGTAGGCCCAGCCAGAAACGAGACGATACCAAAAAAGTGTTTTCACTGTCGTCATATACTTTTCTCCATTAATTTAATGAAACAGTCAAATAGCGAGCCACATGGTAATTGGCATTGTTTTCTGATTTCTAAAAGATTACCTTGTGTAAGGACTGTACCGTCGTTGATTAAAACAAAGGAAGTGCAAATTTTCTCCGCTGTATCCAATGAATGTGTCGAAAGCAATACACCTGAGCCCTCATCTCTCGCCTGTTGGATTAGAGAAAGAAAATCCTTTGCTGGCCATTTATGGTTTTGGCCTAAGAAAGTCGAAAAATACGGAGACGAGATTCTCAGGATATTAAACTCCTAGACTTTGAGTTATACCTTCGCCGTCTTCTTCATTATAAACCCCGGCAAGGGCTCTTTCATCTTCCAAATAATACTAATCGGTGCAGAACCATAATGGCTCTGATAATCTGCAAAGCCAAGACACCACATATTTCTCCATATAAAAGCACCTGCCTCCCAGCAAATGCTCATAATTGTTTATAAGTTTTTCTTTTCATTAGATATTAATTTGCTTTACAGGTCTTGCTTCAATATACCCACGATATCCCATTGGTGCAAGTTGGAATCTTGGTGCATCATCATCCGCCCATTGAAAACCATAAGTTTCTGGATTATACTTTTTCATTACTTCCCATAAATCTTCAATAGCCTCCATAAACCTTTCGTCATCGTAGGGCTCCCCTTGAAAAACCATCATTTTACATGGTGCAAGTTCAATTACTTCAAAACCCTCAGGTATCGGACCACTATAATCTACAGGCACTTCAACTCCTTGAACATAGCTTGACGTACCATTTTTTATCATGCTTTGTGGCATCCACATTCCTATTGGTTCATACATCGCTTCCTTAATGCTTGAAAGCATTCCCCAAACATCACAGCCAACTTCCTCACAATACTCAAAATAATTGGTTGCATTTTTACCTCTTTTCAGAATTACTTTTCGTTCTGGTCTTTCAACCACCTGCACAAAAACAGTGTTTGTCTTATCTTTCTTTAGCATTTTTTCACTCCTTTAGCAAAAATAAGGTGATATGCACGAGTACTATAGGGGATAAATAGCTGTATCGGCGGCGAATCATTGCTATACTTTTTCGGGGATATTCCAAATTGCTTAGAAAAAGCTCTTGTAAAACCTTCGTGCGAATCAAAAACAAAGTCAAACGCAACATCTATTACTTTTTTCTTGCCATCACGAAGTATCAGCGCTGCTTTTGATAATCTCAAGGCTCTCAAGTACTCAAATGGAGTTTTGTGTGTTAGCTCTTTGAAAATTCTCGCACTATGCCATTGGGAATATCCTGCGGCTTTTGCAAGATCACCCAACGTAATTGGCTCGGTAATATGCTTTTCAATATAATCTTGCATCCGCTGTACCGCATTTATTGCTTCCCATCGTTCCATGCCCTCACCTCCTGGCTAAAGAATACCTTTTTGACTTGTATTTTTCTTGACATTGCTTGCTAGTTTTAAATCAATTATACATTTTTTACTTAGAAACAACAAAATGCCCCCCAGAATATCGGAAGGCATCAAATTTTCGTCTATTGAAATGCATGTGTGATTTTATCAGAATTGGCTGTTTATGCTAATCTAATAGTAGGTCAGATGGCTCATTGAAAACTAGGTCACTTCCAAATAATAATATGGTATTCTTTTGGTATTAACCAAGAGGAGGCCTAAAAGGGAG
>JBMNTM010000141.1:0-4820 GCA_050945735.1 Desulfosporosinus sp. | reverse complement strand
CCATAGGGGTTAAACAACCTGTTTTTGCAGTGGAATCTTTCTTTTAAAAGGCTAAAAAATTCATGAGTGTTCTTGGTTATTCTCAAGATTTGTAGGATAACCGCAATGCGACATTTTTGAAAGAAATAAAATTGGTTATTTTCAAAAAAACGATATTAATTATGCAAAAGCTGCCCGTTTAAAATAAGGCAGCTTTTTGTGTTGTCAAGTTATTTTATCAGTTTAGATATCTCCTTGAACAAAGGGGTACCGGATTGTTTTAACAAATCAAAAACTACTGTTTCTGTGTTAGTAACTACTGCTCCCATCGATGACATAAGGGATAACCCGTTTTTGTAATTTTCCTTGGTTCGTGAACACACTGCATCCCTGACAAGGAAAACCTGGTAACCCTGAGTAAGTAAATCCCGAACTGTTTGAAAAACACAAACATGATTCTCCATGCCGGTAATAATAATCTTTTTTCTTCCCAGTCCTTTTAATGCCGACGTTACTTCACTTGTACAGCCCGAAAACGTTAGCTTTTCATAGGTTGATGACCCTTCAAGATTGTCGCTTATATCCGAAACAGTCTTCCCCAGCCCTTTGGGATATTGTTCTGTGACGATGATCGGAATCCCTGATTTTTTGGCCAGAGAAATTAGGATGTTAGTGTTTTCGATTACTTTCTGTCCGTATTTCATAGCAGGAACTAATCTTTCCTGGATATCTATTAGCATTAGAACAGCTTCCTCTCCAATTAAAACGTATTTGTCCAATTTTATCACTCCTATGCATCATTAGTATGTTTCCAGTACAATTTACCCAATTGTTTGCCCTTTGAAGTATTAACGATTTCTAAGCATCAGATGGAGTAAAAACTCCACCTGATGCCAAGAACTCTGTTTATACTTCATTGGAATTCTCTTTATTAATTGGGTTATATATTAAAGGACTAAATTGTTCTTTTATTTTAAATTACCAGCCTAGATCATGCAAGCCCTTATTCACAATATAATTTCTAATTTCTTCATGACACTAACCGTACAGGTTTGCCTTGATGGAGAGCAGTCTTTATCATGCATTAATAACCATCCTGGCTTGTCCTAAGATGAAGACAGCAAGTTTTAAAATTATGCGCATAGCATCAGCTATTTTAGGTCATCATAAAAGGGCAGCATGATTAGATAGGAGGGATTTTCTTGGCTAAACCGGATAATCGGGCGGATAATAAGGCCCACCTGCAAGAACATATTGACCACACTCTGGCTAATTTACGGGAAGCAGAGGATTACCTGGATGAACATGCAGATGAGATTACAGATTTTGATAAACATGCTATTGAAGCAAAAAATGAGCGACGTAAAGATAGTATTAATGCTTTCATCGCGGAATTAAAAGACGAAGCTCGAAAATAATGCATATTCTATCTGCTTTTCATCAACGAATGCAGCCTCTTTCAGTTGGAAGAGGCTTTTTTACTAACTTAAACTGTTAATTACTTCTCCGGCACTCTCTGCATTCCTATTAATAAGTACTTTTTTGCTAAATCAACGTAAAGTTGTTTTCCTCTGGACCAAAAATCTATATCCCTCTCTTCCACTCCCCGTAATATTCTTGCTGGATTACCACCAACTACTACCATTTTAGGAACTTCTTGATTCATTTTTACGACAGCACCCTCCGCCACAATCGCTCCGACGCCTATTTTTGCTCCAATACTGACTACTGCTCCCATACCAATCACTGCCCAATCCCCAATATCTTCCGAATGGATAATCGCCCCATGCCCTAACGTAACTCTCTTTCCAATTTTACCCACTTTATCCGGTGGTACATGAATAATAACCCCTTCTTCCACCGCAGTATGTGAACCAATTTCTATTCTGCCATAATCGCCACGTAATATCGCGCCGTGACCAATATAACAGTTTTCTTCTATTTTAACATTTCCAATTACAATTGCTGTTTCACTAACATACGTACCCTCCCCTATCTCAGGACTGTTTCCATCAAAAACATACAGTATTTTAAACACCTCCGAAATATTAAATGTAATATAATTATTACGAATCCCCGACTGCTTTTCTTTATAGGAATTAAGAACTATATTCCGTACTATGGCAAAACACCATTTCGCCAAGATGAACTTCTAAATTTTTCGCAACAATATCACACTTGGCTCGCAGTAAAAAATAGAGTCTGCTATCCTCTTTGCCAAGTTCCTCTAAAGATTCATAATTAGCCTGTCCTTTACTGATTACTAAGTCAGCTTTATTAAAAGCCTGTTTGAATTCTTCCGAACAATCTTTGAGAACTGTTCCTAAAAAACTACTGCCATTAGAAATTACGCGGATTTGCTTTGTCATTCCTACATAAGCCGCATCTTCCATCGTGGCATCATTCAAAATCGGTCGGTCCTTAACTACATATGTCACTACGAGTCCAAGTTCGGACAGTTGCTCAACCAATAGCTTATCAAAAGCTATTTCCCCACTGTTATCTCCGAGAATTAGTATCTCCCTGGCTTCTTTTAGTCTTTGCCGGAAAGAAGTATAATCATCCTTGGCAAAATTCTTCACCATGGCCTCCCGGATACTCCCTTCAACATCAAAATCTTTCAGGATACCCATATCGATAATATTACCGGCAACAGCGACTTGAAGAGACGTAAAGAGTGGATCTGGATTATGGTGAATCCTCTCTTTTAATTGGGGCAATAGTTTTAGAGCCAATTCATTGGACTCCTTCTTAGCACTATGAAACGGATCTTCGATTTCTAACAACTCATTAACCTTTCTAAGAATAATGGTCGAGTTCTCTGCAGGAGTATCTTGCGGGTCTAAGCAAGGAAGGAGAGACAGAATCTGATAGATGATTTTTCTTGCTTTTTCCTCAGGGATTTCAGTTTGTGCTAAAGTATTGATCGTTTGCTTTATATAGCAAGGAATACAATCCAGAGCAACGTTCATAAGCAGGTACCCCCCCGTATGAGTCTTTTCATCGCTCCGATTGCACAGCCAATTGCCCTGTTAGTATCTTTAGTTACAGGGCTTTTTTCATTTTTCTGCGCACGCTCGACATTCCAGATCGCTAACAACACCGCACCAGCGCGTACACCTCTTGTCTGTGCAACAGAAAATATTGCTGCACACTCCATCTCACTTGCCAGGCAACCGAGCCGGATATATGATTCCCATCGTTCTTGTAGGATTTCTGAAATTGGCATAGTTTCAGGATTTGTCTCGCCATAGAAACTGTCTTTACTTTGCACTATTCCTATATGAAAATTGTTGCCAAAGCTTTTGTCACAAAGCAATTCTGCTTCATCAGCCAATGCTTTTACAACATCAAAATCAGCAACGGCAGGATAACTATTCGGCAGATATTCCCTACTGGTACCGTCATCACGAACAGCGGCGGTTACAATGACCAAATCGCCTCCGATAACATCGTTTCTAATACCGCCACTCGTGCCGATTCTGATAAAAGTATGTGCGCCACATTTGATCAGTTCTTCAACGCAAATTGCGGCCGAAGGACCCCCAATACCGGTGGATACAGCTGTAACCTTTTGACCACATAAAAAACCATTATAGATGGTATACTCCCGATTCTGCAATAAAAACTCGGAATTTTCAAAATATGCAGCAATCTTTGGTACCCTTCCGGGGTCACCGCACAAAAACACATATTTACCTATATCGCCACTTTTAATAAGTAAATGAAATTGCCTATCGTTATCTAAAATACTTGCCATTCACTTCCCTCTTTCTTTGTAACATAATGTGAGTAATTTACTGCTTTTGTAATCACATCCCACGTATATAGTAGATCAATAATTTGTCCAATAGCTAACAGTCTTATCTATGAGGGAGATAAGGAACTGAACAGCTCCTGGATAACGAGTTCTAACCGTCAAGTGGAGTAAAAACTCCATCTGACGGTTAGAACTCTGTTTATGCTATCTCTCTTTAACGAACCATTCTTTATCGCCGTATTTGATAAGATAATGACCATCCCGCTCGATCATGTTTTTACACAACTCAGAATAAGAAGGACGAGATAGTTTTGTATCACATTCCCACAAAAGAGAAATGTAGGGAATATTGTTCTTCGTAATAATATTACCGGCGGGCAGGGGAAATTTTCGGCCATCATAAAGCTGTATCATAAGCTGACCATCCTGCTCGGTTATCGATTGGACGTAAAAAGGAGTATCCTCTACCCTAACTGGATAAATTTTCTGATTAGGTAAATTTATGTAATATTTATTATGCTCATCTTTTATTAAATGAGAAGCAAAATACTTAATAAGTTCTTTTTTGTTCATCAGCACGCTGTCGGAGTACCATAGTCCATCTTTATCAATAAAAAGTTCAGGAGTGTGTAATTTGTCCATGATATTTCCCCCTTGCCACTAATACAAATTTCTTATACTTATTATAAAACATAAATCTCTTTTTAGCCAATTATTGAAAAAATGAGAAAATATAAGGTTATGCTCCATTTTAAAAATGTATAATTAGTAATATTTTTGATATAAATTACCAAGTGTTAAACAGCGCTATTTGGATAAAATAAATTTGTGCAACAACACATACTATTAAAGGAGGGACCTATCATGGCAGGAGAAAGAAACACTAATACACCTGCATCTCAAGGAGCTTCAGAAAAATTGGATCAGTTCAAGTATGAAGTAGCTAATGAAATGGGTATTCAACTCGGTGGAGATCGGACAAGCCGTGAAAATGGTTCTGTAGGCGGCCAAATGACCAAACGAATGATTCAATTTGCAGAAGAACAGCTTAAAAATGGCAGCAAAATATAATTAATCTTTA
>JBMNTM010000140.1:0-4821 GCA_050945735.1 Desulfosporosinus sp. | reverse complement strand
CTCTTTGATTCTAAACTTGACAAATTGTTTATTATTTTATGCAACGACAGTGATTCGACATCTATTGTTGGCATTTGATCTCATGATGAAAGAAAGAAATCCCTGGGCTACGTATAACCAAGGGATTTCTTTGCTCAATTATTTATGATGCACCGGATCAGGTAGTCTTAAGTCTTCTTTATGCAATCTCATGTTTCCGCTCAAGGTTAACAAACTTTGTAAATTCTTTCAGAAAGCCCAATTCAATGGTTCCTACCGGGCCATTTCGGTGTTTGGCAATTATTAACTCAGCAATGCCTTTCTTCTCGGAATCTTCATTATAATACTCATCTCGATATATAAATGAAATTACATCCGCATCCGCCTCAATTGCTCCAGATTCCAACAAATCAGACATAACCGGACGTTTGTTTTGGCGTTGCTCAACACCCCTATTGAGTTGTGACAATGCAATAACCGGAACTCTCAACTCCCGGGCAAGCCCTTTAAGGGTTCTGGAAAATTGAGCCACCTCTTGCTGTCTATTTTCTATCCTTTTTCCTTTACCAACTGACAATAACTGAAGATAATCAATCACAATTAAGCCCAAATTCTGTTCCACTTTCAGACGTCGAGCTTTGGAACGAAGCTCGACTAAGCTTATGCCCGCAGTATCATCGATAAAAATCGGAGCATCTGAAAGAGGACCCACTGCTCGGGTTAACTTCGGCCAATCTGTATCAAGCAATTCTCCTGTCCTAACACGCTGTTGATCGACCATCGCTTCCCCGCAAAGCATCCGTTGAACCAATTGCTCTTTGGACATTTCCAAGCTAAAAATGGCCACAGGAATTTTCGCCCGCACTGCCGCATTTTGGGCCATGTTTAAAACCAAGGCAGTTTTTCCCATAGATGGCCGTGCGGCAATAATCACCAAATCCGAATTCTGCCAGCCGGAAGTCATCCGGTCTAATTCCGTAAAAAATGTGGGCACACCTGTAAGATTTCCTTTATTTGCATATAAATATTCGATTTTTTCAAATGTTTCCAAGAGAACTTCGCGAATGGAGCTAACTCCATCCTTTACGCGACGACGTGAAATATCAAGGATTAGTTTTTCTGCTTCCTCCAGAAGAACCTGAGCCTCTTCACCCGGCTCATAACCTCGTTCTGAGATAATGCTTGTCGCACGAATAAGCTGTCGAAGAAGAGCTTTTTCTGCCACTAGTTTAGAGTAATATTCCACATTCGCCACTGAGGGAACAGAGCGAGCGATCGCCGAAACTGTTGCAATTCCGCCTATCTGTTCCAAACATCCCTGCTGACGCAAAACCTCCGCAACACTGACTAAGTCAATAGGATCTCCTTTTTCGAAAAGTACCCGAATTGCAGAAAATATTAAACGATGATTATCTCTGTAAAAGTCTTCCGGTTGAAGCATTTCAAAAACAGAACTTCCGACCTCCGGTTCGAGCATCATCGCACCTAAGACCGCCTGTTCGGCTTCCAAATTCTGGGGTGGAACTTTCTGTAGTTCCATATCCTCTCTCCTCCCGGTCGTAATAGCTCGTTATAGCGTAATAGCTCGTTATAGACTGTATCGTAATACGTGGTGTGCAAAGTTGACACAGTCTTCGCTGATGCCTGGCGCCAGACATGTTTCTTTATTGCGCATTGACACTAACCTTTAGTGTTGCGCTCACGTCAGGATGAATTTTTATATTGACCTTATGGTTTCCTAATGACTTAATTGGTTCGTTTAACTCTATCTTTCGTTTATCCACTTCAAGCCCTTGTTGCTTTTTTAGAGCATCTGCAATTTCCTTACTGGTTACTGAACCAAATAAACGCCCGCCTTCACCTGTTTTCATCTGTACTTCAACTTGAAGATTGTTAATTTTACCCGCTAATTCGACAGCATCTTCTTTTTCTTTCTCCTTACGGCTTTCTTCCAGTGCTTTCTTATGTGTGATATCCCGAATATTTCCGGCGGTTGCTTCAATCGCCAGCTTTTTAGGAAAAAGATAGTTTCGGGCATACCCATCGGCAACTTCCAAAACCTGTCCTTGTTTACCCGTTCCTCTGACATCAGCTTGAAGAATAACCTTCATGAGAATTCCTCCTTACATTTCTTCCGGTAAACGGCGAAAATTTAAAACCAGGTCAAACAACCCAAATATTATCAGACCGATGACACTATAGTAAAAATAAAAAAAACCAACAATAATTAATGCAATTTTCAAAAAGCGAGGGATTTTTATTTTTTTGAACAGGTATACAGCTGCAGATATACCTAATACTAAGGCTATTCCTGCATAAACAACCATTATATTTATGCCTAATACGCGAAGAAATGTCCAGGAAAACTGATCACCTATAAGATAAAATGAAATACCCAAAACCGCACCCCAAATCGCGTACCAAGGTAAACGCCAACGGGCGAACGGAATTTTTCCCTTCTCTTTATAAACCCAGATTCTCATTATATAATAAGCAATCCCATACTCAATTAAGGCAGCCAGTGCGGCAAAACCAGGCAGGCTCAAAGTATAAATCTCAATTATTCGCTGCAATAAATCTCGAACCTGCACCTCAGAAATCCCTTGTTGCTGCATCATTTCCATTAATCCTGAAGCCTGATATTGTTGAATTGTCGTATTAATTATATCATTTGTAGGTAATGCACTAAACCCTTGTGCCAAATATAAAAGAAAAGGTATTGTCCCTAAAACTGCAGCCAATGCTGCACTCCAGAAGAATACCACTCGCACCGGCCAATGCTTTGACCAACCTAGGATACCTAATAACCCTGCCAGGGGGACGAGGCTCATCAGCTTAAAGGCCGTTACTCCAAAAACAATTAACGGTATCATATAACCAAACAGCAGAAACAACGCAGCTAGCGGTAGCCCTCTTCGAAGGCCGACCCAAAACACTGCCAGTAACATGAGCATGCCCCAGATAAAACCCCAGGTTCCTAAAACGATCCCCCACCAAGGAAAAATCAATAGAATAGCCACAGATAAATAGTTCATAACCACTTCATCTCTAAAAAACATATTGATTAATTCTCCTATGCTTAGTCGGTAGGTGAGAGATAGCTTAAAAGAAAGCTCAAGTCTCCCCACTGTTTTTCCAGATTTAATTCATCAGCATCTTTTAATTCCTCAAGACGTTGTAAAAGGATGCGATCCAGACGGGAAAAGTCAAAACCTAAGCGTCTTGCAAGCAAATAACTCATCCCGACAAGATCGGCCAACCCCTGTAACATCTCATCCCCTGAACCATTCAGTGTCCCTTGATGAATAAGCCACTGTGCCTTCATTAAATTAACCTTTAGTTCCTCAATAGCCCTTAGGCCCTTGACAACATCAACTTCTAAATTTTCCAGGGTTGCCCCCCCCTAAGTAATTTAAACATTCAGTATCTACTATCAAAAATTAGTATTAAAGTGCAGATGTCCTGTTGACACAGAATGCACTATTCAATACAATTCGTGATAACCCTGCATTTCTCCTGCACTTTTTTATATGAAATTACAACCATATTTAACGGTATAGCACACACATATGAATGGGGTCTGGATTGGAACCACCTGCAAAGCAGGTGGTTTTCGTTATACAATAATTGAAAAGGGAGCTTTCGCTCCCTTTTTCTTATTCTACAGTGTATGGCAACAAGGCAATACTACGAGCCCGTTTGATAGCTAAGGTTACTTGGCGCTGATGCAATGCACAGTTTCCTGAAATACGTCGGGGCAATATTTTGCCGCGCTCTGTAATATACTTACGTAATTTGTGAGTATCTTTATAATCCAGCGATTCTACTTTGTCTACACAAAAATTGCATACCCGCTTACGGGGGCGACGTCCTCGTTCACGTTTCATACCTAATTCTCCCCTTTCCTTAATTAGAATGGGATGTCATCATCCAAATTAACTTCACGTCCAAATGAGTCTTTTTCACTGGAGAAAGGTGATCCAGTGTTCTCGTTTCCGCTATCCTTTGGACTCAAGAACTGAACATTCTCAGCGATGATTTCTGTAACCCAACGTTTTTGGCCATCTTTATCATTATAAGATCTAATTTGAATTCGTCCATCAACTGCAGCAAGCTTTCCCTTGGCAAGATAGTTAGCACAAAGTTCAGCAAGCTGCCTATACATAACACATGTAAGGAAGTCAGTTTCTTTTTCACCTTGAGCATTTTTAAAATTGCGCTCAACAGCTAACGTAAAGCTTGTTACTGCTACCCCATTTGGCGTGTAGCGCAATTCGGGATCTCTCGTTAACCGACCAATCAAAACGACTCGATTCAACATATCAGCCCCACCCTTTTAATCGTCTTTTCTGACTGTTAGAAAACGGATTATATCATCGGAAATTTTCATAACCCGTTCGATTTCCTGGGATGTATGACCTTCGCCTTCAAAGTTCATCAAAATGTACTGGCCCTCTTTGTAATCCTTGATTTCATAAGCCAACCGGCGCTTACCCCACTTTTCAACAGTCACGTTTTGACCACCATTGCTAACTACATGCTCACTTAAACGATCCGCCAATGCTGTGGTCGCTTCTTCATCCAGATCTGGCCGGACTACATAAAGTAATTCATACGCTTTCATGTCTGCACCTCCCCTCGGACTAAGCGGCCCCTTTTAACGGAGCAGGGATATTTGAACTACCGAAAAAAATTATATCATTGAATTATTGAAAAAGCAATTTTTACTTATGTTGCGGGTGTAACATGTAGATTGCAAGTTTAATTGCCTTACATTTATTGGTACCTCTGATTTTGCATTATACAGTTCTTTGCCGGGAAGGTTTCGGATGGGAATCAAGG
>JBMNTM010000139.1:0-4829 GCA_050945735.1 Desulfosporosinus sp. | reverse complement strand
CAACGTTATCAGGGCTTCCTCTTATTATTATCTGCCTATTCTCTAGACAAAAGGGATAAGCAAGTGATAATGTACTTGTTAAGTGATAATTATGAGAGTCAAATAATCAGGGGGTGAACTGTTCTTGTCGGCTCAGCATTATAACGCAGAATCTATTCAGGTACTTGAGGGATTAGAAGCCGTTCGCCAACGTCCCGGCATGTATATTGGTTCAATTGGGAGTCGAGGGCTGCATCACCTTGCTTATGAAATCATCGATAACGCAATTGACGAGGCTGGGTCTGGTTTTTGTGACCAAATCGCAGTTACTATTAACATAGATGGATCAATAACTATTGATGATAATGGGCGTGGGATTCCGGTTGACATACATCCTGGTAAAAAAATTGCGGCTGTGCGCTTAGCTTTTGAGACGTTACATGCAGGCGGTAAATTCGGTGGGGATATTTATAAAACCGCCGGCGGGTTGCATGGAGTAGGAGCCAGTGTGGTTAACGCTTTATCTGCCTATTTAACAGTGAACATAAAACGAGATGGAAAACTTTATCAGGTTGAGTATGTTAATGGTGGTCAACTCAAGTCGGATCTGCAGGTAATCAAGAAAAAAATCACAGGTACAGGAACAAGCGTAGTTTTCAAACCTGATCCACTCATTTTTAAAGATAATGTTTTCAAATATGATTTACTGAGAAGTCGGTTAATGGAGCTGTCTTTTCTTAATAATGGTCTCACCATTATCCTTACTGATCTGCGTGGAGAAACAAAGTCGGAAACCTTCTTTTCTAAAAACGGGATAATTGCTTTCATTGAATATTTGAACAAATTATCAGGTGTGTCACCTGTACATAAAAAACAAATTTATTTTAAGGGTGAAAAAGATGATCTGATTATGGAGTGTGCTATTCAGTATAACGATAGCGATGATGAATCTCTGCACTCCTATGTTAACAATATCCCGACAGATGAGGGCGGAACTCATGAGTCGGGCTTTCGAACTGCTTTAACCAAAGTCTTCAATAATTATGGACGTAAAAACAATCTCTTTAAAAAAGGTGAGAATCTAATCGGGGACGACCTGAAAGACGGCTTAACGTGTATACTGTCACTTAAGGTTAAAGATCCTCAATTTGAAGGACAGACAAAGACGAAACTCACCAATATGGAAATCGAGGGAATAGTACAGTCACTAACCAATGAAGGATTAAATCGATTTTTCGAGAAGCATCCTTCTATAGCCAAAGACGTAATTAATCGAACGTTAATGACCTGCACGTTGAGGCTTGCGGCCAGGAAAGCCAAGGAGCTTAAAAAGAAAGCACGGGATGCAGAAATTAAGGCACTCAGTGGTAAACTGGCGGCTTGTAGTGGAAAGGATAAAACACATAATGAACTTTTTCTTGTCGAAGGGGATAGTGCGGGTGGTTCGGCAAAAATGGGGCGGGATCGGCGCTTCCAGGCCATTCTTCCTTTGCGTGGAAAAGTCATTAATACTTACCGTGCCAAGATAGATAAAGTCTTAGGCAATGAGGAAATCAGGAGCATCATCTCAGCCATTGGTTCAGGGATAGGGAAAGAGTTTGATGTAGAGAAGTGTAATTATGCCCGCGTATGTATTATGACGGATGCAGACATTGATGGAGCACACATCCGTTGTTTGTTGCTAACCTTTTTTTACAGATATATGAAACCCCTGATTTTAAGCGGGCGGGTCTATATCGCGCAATCTCCATTGTATAAAATTGAAAAGGAACGTGGGAAAACTATCCGTTATGCTTTTAACGATCAGGAATTAAAGAAGGTACTCAAGGAATTAGGGAAAACGGCTAAGATTTCACGCTTCAAAGGACTTGGCGAAATGAATCCGGAACAGCTTTGGGAAACAACCTTGAATCCTGCCAATCGACGCATGGTTCAGGTTACGATCGATGATGCTTTAGAAGCGGAACGTAAGCTCAGAATTCTTATGAGTGAGCTAGTGGAGCCACGGCGGGATTTCTTGATGGAGAATATTGTATTTATGGATGATGAACGGTAGAGTTTGGGAAGTAGGTTTTTAGGAGGTTTAGGTTTGGAGTTGGGTCCGTAGTTGGAGTTCGGAATAAAGCAGAATTCGGAGTGAAGTCATGAAGTTGGGATTCAGAGTTAGAGCTCGCTGGATGAGTTTGGGGGTAGTGTTTACGGATGAGTATTAAGGAAGATAATATCATGCAACGTCCGCTCGAGGACGTCTTACCGGAAGCATTCTTGGGTTATTCCAAACATGTGATTTTGCAGCGGGCTGTTCCTGATGTCAGGGATGGCCTGAAGCCGGTGCATCGCAGAATTCTCTATTCTATGGACGAACTCGGCATGCACACAGATAAGCCATTCAGTAAGTCTGCCCGCATGGTTGGGGACTGTATGGGGAAATATCATCCGCACGGGGACTCATCGATTTATGATGCAGCGGTTCGTATGGCTCAACCTTGGGCAACCAGATATCCTATGGTCGATGGTCAGGGGAATTTTGGTTCCATCGATGGCGATAATGCAGCAGCGATGCGTTACACTGAAATGAGAA
Organism: Desulfosporosinus sp.; assembly: GCA_050945735.1. Lineage (GTDB taxonomy): Bacteria > Bacillota > Desulfitobacteriia > Desulfitobacteriales > Desulfitobacteriaceae > Desulfosporosinus. The sequence goes on along the minus strand of JBMNTM010000139.1, from coordinate 2,269 downwards.
TGACGCATTTGGCCCAATTGATGACTCAGGATATAGAGAAGAATACGGTTCTTTTTAAAGAAAACTATGATCAACGGCTCAAAGAGCCGGTTGTTCTTCCTAGCCCTTTTCCTTACCTTTTGGTCAACGGTGGGTCGGGAATTGCCGTTGGGATGATGTCCAATATGCCTCCCCATAATTTGCGGGAAGTGATCAGCGGTATAATCCTGCAAATCGATAATCCACAGATTACAGTCGAGGCACTGATGGAAAAGGTGCTTGGGCCAGACTTCCCTACCGGCGGCTTGATAATCGGTACGGAGGGCATTGTTAACGCCTATAAAACCGGACGCGGCAAAGTAACCATGCGTGGTAAGGTGATAATCGAACAAGCAAAAAATGGCAAAAGCTTGATTATAATTACCGAGATTCCTTACCAAGTTAATAAATCGACACTGGCTGCTAAGATTCAGACTTTGGCAGACTCGGGTAAAATTGAAGGTATAAGCGAAGTGCGGGATGAATCCGATCGGGAAGGAATTCGTCTGGTTGTGGAATGCCGCAAAGATGTTGATCCGCAGAACATTTTACGTCTTCTTTATAAACATACCCAGTTGGAAGAGACCTTTGGAATAATTAACCTGGTGATTACTGCCGAAGGCACTCCTAAGGTCCTGGGGCTCAAAGAGATTAACACGGCATTTATTGAACACCGCAGAATTGTTGTCACCAAACGGACGGAATTTGATTTAGAAAAGGCCCGCCTAAAAGCGCATATTCTTGAAGGGTTAGTTATTGCCATTAATAATCTTGATGAAGTGATTGCCCTTATTCGGGCTAGCAAGACCCCAACGCTCGCCAAGGCTGCACTTATTACCCGCTTTGAACTATCTGAGGCCCAAGCACAGGCTATTTTAGATATGAAGCTGCATAACCTGACAAACATTGAATTGGATGGGATTAAAAAAGAACATGCGGACGTGTTAGAGCTGATTGTGGAGTTAGAAGGTATCCTGGCGGATGTCAATAAGGTTTACTCTATTATCAAAAAGGAACTCAAAGAAATTTCTGATAAGTACGGTGATGACCGGCGCACACTCATTCTACCTGAGGAAATGAGGGATCAACTTGATCTAAGTTCTTTTGCCGAACCCGAAAATCCGATTGAAGTCCTGCTCACAACAAATGGGTTTATTAAAAGGATGCTTCTCCAAACAAAGAGAAATAAAGGGAAAGCCTTAGTCTGTGCTTTCAAAGATGGTGATACATTGGCGGAGCGGATCACTTGTAGCGATAAAGATACACTTTATTTCTTTACCCAAAATGGAAAGTTTTACACTATTAATGCGAAGACCGTTCCTGAAGCAAGGATGAAAGATAAAGGAGGCCCACTAACCAATTTATTTCCCTTGCCTAGGGGGGAAAAAATAGTCTCAACTCTACCTCTTAAAGATCTGTCAGATGAGTTATTTTTTGTATTTGTCACTAAGTTCGGACAGGTCATGCGCTGCGCTATAAGTGATTTTGTAAACGTCCGCTCCCCGGAAGCAATGGGCCTTAAAGAGGACGATGCGGTGGTTAAAGTATTCCTGGGCGATAACCAAGGGGAATTATTCCTCGCTACGCATCAAGGTCAAGCCATTAGGTATCTGGTAACGGAAATTAATCCAATGGGTCGTAAATCACGCGGTGTCAAAGGTATAGCTTTAAAAAATGAAGATCGGATTATTGATGCTCTGCTGCTGAAACGTTCAGAAGAAAATCCATTGGGCGATTTAGTGATCATAACAGAACGAGGATATGTAAAACGAACATCGTTAGAAAAATATCGGGTCCAAGGCCGGGCAGGAAAAGGAATTGCTATCGGTAAGATAGACCCGGTAGGAACCGGCTATATTACAGGTGTCATCGAGGGTAAGGATGATGATGTGTTCTACATTATCCAAGGCAGCGGCATTGTAACCCAGATTGAGCTCAAGAATATTAAAGTAGAATCCCGGACAAAAGTTGGAGCTCAATTGGTACCGGTTTTACTAGATGATTATACCGTTAGGATTATATAGCTTTAGCAGGCCCACCGTATATGGGAATGCATTGTATTAGAATTGAACATTTTAGACATTTTTCCCTGATGAGTTATACCATGATAAGCGCTGCTTAACAACACATTAACAAGGTAAGTTGTAAAATGAATTGCCCAAACATAAGAAAATAGAGTGACTCAAGTCAGAACCTCTGATAATGTTTTAAGTGACAAAACCTAAACATTTAGAGGAGGGTCCGACATGAG
>JBMNTM010000138.1:0-4837 GCA_050945735.1 Desulfosporosinus sp. | reverse complement strand
CAGGATTTGCTCATCGGTAAATCCAGAGATAATGAAGCATTGATTTGTCAACTACAGAACTGGATCGGCGAATTGCCCAGTTATATCAAGGCTTTATTCGCACAACCGAGGTACGAAAGTTGAGTAAAGAATTTAAAAAAATATAGTATTTAGATTGAAATATGAGTCGTTAAGGGCTTAAATCAAAAATTTTCATCAAAATTTTTCATCAAAATATTGTAAAGGGGAGAAGTACTGCCTATGGGTTAGTGCGAACTGGTGAGATATTTTAATTATTTGACGAAAGAAGAAAGAGAGGCCATCTTCTTTAAAGAACCAGAGCCTTTTGATAAACATACACCACGTGCAGTTCTTGCTTATGCGCTCGGTGCCCTCTTATATATGCCCGGGATCAGAGAAAGTATTGCCAAAGATATTATCTCTAAAAAAAATACCGGTCTGGTTTCCACAGCGTTTTGTTTAGAAGACTCAATTGGTGATGCGGTAGTACCTATTGCAGAAGAGAATTTAACTACCCAAGTAAAAAGAATTTACCATGCTTTAAATAATCAGGAAATCGAATTTGTTGCTCTTCCTCTTATTTTTATTCGGGTTCGTTCTCCGGAACAAATCCTAAGGCTTATGGAAAAGATGGGAGATTGTGCTAAGATTATTACCGGTTTTATCTTTCCGAAATTTACTTCTGCAAGTTATAAATATTTTGAAATTCTAAAGAGTATTAATACTCAAGAAAATGGACCCTTTTACGGAATGCCAATTATCGAGAGTCCCGAAGTAATCTATCGGGAAACACGCATAAACGAATTAATGGAAACTAAACGACTCTTAGATTCCTATCAAGACTTAGTCTTAAATGTACGAATCGGGGCGACGGATTTTTCCGGACTTTATGGAATTCGCAGGGGACCAGATGTAACCATTTATGATATCATGGTAATACGTGATTGTATCGCAGATATTGTAAATATTTTTGGACGAAGCGCGAGCAATTATGTAGTCTCCGGACCGGTTTGGGAATACTTTGCAAATGCTAAGAGAGTACTTAAACCACAGCTTCGGAAGAGCCCGTTCGAAGAATTTCACGGTGTACAAGGTAATAAAATAAAGATTAGAAGCCAGCTCTTGAATAAATATGTAGATGGCTTAATCCGAGAGGTCATTGTAGACCGTGAGAATGGAATTATTGGGAAAACTATTATTCATCCAAGCCATATCATACCTGTTCAATCCTTATACACTGTTGGGCACGAAGAATATATAGATGCTTTAAGTATTCTGGAAAACAGCCATGGTAATATCGGAGTCCTTAAAAGCAACTATACTAATAAAATGAATGAAATTAAACCACATCACAATTGGGCTTTAAAAATAATCTTAAGAGCAAAGAATTATGGAGTGTTTCATGAACAACACAATTTTATCAGTCTCTTCACCGAAGATGTACACGTATAATTTAAGAGGTCAAAGGATCACAATTACGCTTACAAACAACCCCTTTGATTTCAAGCCTCAGACCTTATTTTCTTTAGCTTTAAGAAAAAATAAGAAACGCGGATTTTTGTTTGTCAGCAAGGTATTAGGCAAACATGTGCCTGTTGATCCTTTTATACCTTTGCTAGCAGGCAAAGCGCTCGCTGTTGAATTCCTGCGAAAAATTTATGAGGTAGATCATATCGATACTTCAGCAATTATTCAAGCTTTGAAGAGTAATGAGAATACTCAGGCGGTTTATGAAACAGTGACTAGCCGACCACTTATTGCGCTTTCTGCTCAAACCTTATTTATTGGTTTCGCAGAAACAGCAACCGGCTTAGGGCAAGCTGTGTTTAGCTTATTTGATAAGGCTTATTACCTGCACACTACTCGTGAACAGATACCTCTTTTGGCTTCAGAACTAAATTTTAAGGAAGAGCATTCGCATGCCGTTAATCATCGCTGTTATCCGTTAAATCCGGAATTACTCGAGACTTCCAAAACAATTGTTCTTGTGGATGATGAAATAACAACCGGTAATACTGCTTTAAATATTATTCATGAAATACAATCTAAATATCCGAAGACGAATTACGTTGTCCTGTCATTATTAGATTGGAGATCGGCCGAAGACAAAGCGAATTTTAACAAGCTGGAACAAGAGCTGGCCATAAAAATCCATACTATTTCCCTCATGGAAGGAGAAATAGCAATAGATGGAGAAACTCACAAGGAACAAATTGATCACGTTAATTACGTAAAACTCGTAAATCCTACTTTTAAATCGAATGGATTTCCTGTGATTCAAGTTTTCCCAGAATATAAATTTCTAGATATTTTAGATGTAGTAGCAGTGTCTTCTCTAGATTCCACAGGCTATCAAAACTTTGCACCATATCTTAAATTAACTGGTAGATTTGGCTGGACAAGCCTTGACAACTTTCAAATGCTACCCTTAGCAAAAAGAATTGGCGAAGAGCTAATGCGTGACCGAAGGGGTAAAAAGACGCTTTGTTTAGGTACCGGTGAATTCATTTATTTCCCTATGCTTGTTTCTGCCTACATGGGAGAAGGAGTGCGATTTCATTCTACAACGCGAAGTCCTATTTATCCATTGTCCATAGAAGGCTACGGGATTCAAAATGGATTTGCCTATCAAAGTCCTGATGAAGCAAGTATTACTAATTATGTGTACAACGTGCCCTTTCAGCATTACGATGAAGTGTATCTTTTTTTGGAAAGGGAAGTAAGTCACGAACGTTTAATACCCCTGTTAAGTGTGTTTCGTGAAGTGGGTATCCCACGTTTGGTTTTAGTAATAGGTTCAGCCTTACCAGATATTTAGTTAGGAATTGTGAATAAGGGTAATTAATTTTTAATAAATCTGAAAGGTGGTCCTTAGGTGATAGATAAGATCTTCAATCATCGTATTCCAGATCCCTTGCCCATAGGAATTTATCAACCTAAAGATGTCATCTTTTTACTTAAAAATCTTAACGGCTTATTATCAGAAACGGATTTGCAAACACGCGAAAAAAATATCCAGTCGGGCGGTCATTACTCGGAAATGCTGCCGATTGAATATAAACCAACTAAGGAATATATTGATTTATTTCATCAAACACTGCGGGAGACTGCTGTCAAAGTTGCAAAGGGTGTGGGTATGGTAGCAGAGCGTATTTTAAAACGCAATGGTCCCAAGATGGTTTTAGTATCGCTTGCGCGTGCGGGTACACCAATCGGTGTATTAATTAAACGCTATCTCCTGGAAATTCATGACTTAGATTTACCACACTACAGTATTTCAATTATTCGGGATAAGGGCATCGATGAAAATGCAATCTTGTATATTCTTCAAAATCACTATACTTCAAAAATTCAGTTTATTGACGGCTGGACTGGCAAAGGGACTATAACAAGTGTGTTGAGTCAGGCGTGTACAGAGTTCGAGGTTAAATATGGGTACAAGTTAGATAATAACTTAGCAGTCCTTGCGGATCCAGGTTACTGTGTTGAAATATTCGGTACCAAAGAAGATTTCTTAATCCCTAGTGCTTGTTTAAACTCAACTGTTTCCGGGCTAGTTAGTCGAACGGTTTTTCGGCCGGATCTTATCGGAGAACACGAGTTTCATGGAGCCAAATTTTACCAAGAGCTTTTAGAAGAGGAAGTTTCCAATCTTTTTGTCGATACAATTGCGGCGGAATTTAAAACCAACGGATTAAGACCTTCTGGGGTTGACGCTAGCGATAAACAAACAGCGGGCAAAGTAACCTGGCAGGGCCTGAAAGCCTTAACAAGTATCAAAGAAAAGTTTGGAATTTCGGATATTAACTTAATTAAACCAGGCATTGGAGAGACAACGAGAGTTCTCTTAAGGAGGCTGCCGGAAAGGATTCTAGTCGACCATCTGGACAATCCAAACTTAAAGCATATTCTGTTGCTGGCTAAAGAAAAAGGAGTACCTGTTGAGGAGTATCCAGATCTTATGTATTCCTGTTGTGGCCTTGTAAAAAAGATATGAGAGGTATTCAATGTTATTTGCCAGTGATCTTGACCAAACCTTAATTTATTCGAATCGAACACCGATTAACAAAGTTGAGCAAAAAATTCAACCGGTTGAAAAATTAGAAGATAGATTTATTTCCTTTATGACTCAAAATGCTTTAAATTTCCTTAAGGAAATCTCCCAAAAGATATTTTTTGTGCCGGTAACCACTCGGACCAAGCATCAATATCAGCGAATTAATTTTTGGGGTTATGATATTACTCCTGAATATGCTGTAACCAGTAATGGAGGAACAATCTATTCTAAGGGCAAGGAAGATAGAGAATGGGCGCAATTTATCTCAGCGGCAAGAGATAACTGTTTAGCACCACAGGATCTAATTCATAAATTTAAGGAAATCTCGCACTCTTCCTGGGTGATCAAGGATTCAATGCGATTAGCTGATAATTTATTTTATTATTGTTTAATTGAACGAGATAAGCTTCCTTTAACTGAGCTGGATGCTTTCAAGCTTTGGGCAAGCGATAATAATTGGGAGTTATCCGTCCAAGGGAGAAAATTATATCTGGTTCCCCGGAATGTAAATAAAAATGTAGCTATTCGATATATTAAGGAAAAAGAAGGCCTAAGCCGTGTTGTTGCGGCAGGGGATTCATTACTCGATTTAGATATGCTAAAATGTGCTGATTTTGCACTTTCTCCGGCACATGGGGAACTATATTCCCAATATTTGCAGGGTATCACTGGTTTGGAAAAGATAAGATTTACACAAAGAAGCGGAATCGAAGCAGCGGAAGAAATCTTAGAGAATGTACTTTGTTACTTTGCATGTTGAAAAAATGCATACTCATTTAT
>JBMNTM010000137.1:0-4853 GCA_050945735.1 Desulfosporosinus sp. | reverse complement strand
ATTTAAGCTATTATAAGTGAGATAAATTATAAATAAAATACTCTAATTAACTCGTATCTAATTCTTTATGGACAACCCAGCAAAAGTTGTCCATAAAGATATCTTAACTATTAATATTTTAGTCTATTAACCGAACATTGTCAATCCGCCGCTTACACTAATTGTCTGGCCTGTAATAAAGTTAGCTAAATCGGAAGCGAAGAAAACAACTGGTCCTGCAACTTCTTCAGGCTCAGGAATTCGTCTTAATGGAATAGCCTTTGCTAAAGCCTGGAGAATCTTTTCTGGTTGTACTTGGAGTAGAGGTGTGTTCGTAGGACCTGGGCAAATAGTATTACACAGGATTCCATAACGAGCAACTTCACGTGCTAATGACTTAGTAAACGCAATTACCCCACCTTTTGCTCCAGAGTATACAGTTTCTCCACTGCTGCCACCTCTACCGGCGTCACTGGAGATGTTGATGATTTTGCCAGCTTTTCTTTCCATCATGTTGTCTAGAACAGCTCGACAACAATACATCACTGATTTTAAGTTAATGTTAATAATTTTGTCATAATAATCTATTGTGTTATCCCAGAATGGCTGAATTTTATCCCATCCAACGACATTCACTAAAACATCAATATCCCCCAAAGCCTCTCTAGTTTGTTTAACCATTGCTGTTACAGCTTCAAAATCAGTAACATCGGTTGTCACTGCAATGCATTTGACTCCGTGTTTTTCGATCTCTGCACTGGTTTCCTTTAAGGCTTCAGCGTTTAGGTCTACTGCACTTATGTTTGCACCATAAGAAGCACACATTATAGCGGTTGCCTTACCAATACCTGAACCTGCTCCTGTAACAATTATATTTTTACCATCTAAACGCATTAATTTGTTCCCTCCTTAAATTAGTTATAAACAAATTTGCTATAAACAAATTTGCTATAAACCTTTGAATACTGCCGGACGTTTTTCGAGGAAGGCCTTAAGACCTTCTCCAGCGTCTTGTGTCATAATCAACTTACCTATCCCCTGTACATCATAGGCTAAACTGGAATCTCGTTCCAATTCCAGAGCTGCATTGACACATTTTTTAATTTCTGCCACTGCCACTGGTGCTTTTTGAGCTAAATTACGAGCCAATTCCATAGCTGTATCCATCAAATTTTCTCCTGTGCAAACACCTTCGACTAAACCCAAATCAAAGGCCTCTTGGGCAGATAGGGCGTTACCCTGCAACATTAAGCGGAGCGCTTTAGTTCTACCGATGATACGAACAATCTTCTGAATACCTCCAGCACCTGGCAGTAAGCCGAGATTTATCTCCGGCAAAGCCATAGTAGCTGTTTCTGCTATGAACCGAAAGTCGCAAAACAGGGCAAGCTCAGTACCACCGCCCATGGAGTGGCCATTAATAGCGGCAATGGTTGGTTTGGGCATATCTTCCAGTATTGAATTGGCAAACTGAAGCCTGCGGTCAAATTCGAGCATCGCGCTTAGGTCCTTATTTTCGGTAATTCCCTTCATCATCGCGATATCAGCACCAGCTACAAATACTTTGCGCGAACTCGTAATTACCACAGCCCTTACTTCCGGATCATTTTTAAGATCCAAAAATGCCGTTGCCAGCTCCATGGCCAATTCGTTGTTTAAGGCATTGACAGGAGGTCTATTCATGGTTACGCACGCAATATGATCCTTAATGTCAACAGTTATTAATTGAAATGTACTCATAAATTACACCTCCTTTATCGAAGAAGCTGTACTTAATAGGAAATACAAGCCAATCCTTGCAAGCTAACCTCGTATTTAGTTGTTTAGTGACTTTAGTGGTACATCTGCTCAATTGTTTTCATTCGGCTACAATCATAAAATTTAACGCAAGATATAATCCACTATCCTCCTTATATGTAATATTGATGATTGTAACCTATTTTATCTTATTGCAAAAAACATGCCAAACAAATTTTTGTCCATTCTTTTGTAATTGCTCCGGAATTCGATGAAGACCAAAATTTTCTAAATTTAGATAAAGTTATTTCTCTTATTTATTTTATTTCTTTTGCAATAATGCAATTGTTTTTGCAAATTGTATTGATGTAAGCTTTATGCTTAAGTGTACTATAAAATAAAATGAAAAAAACACTCCAGTCATAAATGACTGGAGTCTATTTTAGTAAAAATCTTAGCTCTTTAAAATAGAATATTTTATTTACCTTTGAAGTTTACCTTGCGTTTTTCAAGAAAAGCACTGGTTCCCTCTATACGGTCTTCTGTAGAAAATGCTACTGTTTGAGCAATCTTTTCGAATAATAGACCTGAATTTATATCGGTGTTAGTACTAATATTTACTGACCACTTAGCCAAGCTTATTGCCACAGGACCCTTGGCCATAATTTTTTTGGCCATTTCCTTAGCGGCTGGCAATAAATCTTCAGTATTTTCGACTACTTTATTGACAAGCCCAATTTCCTTTGCTTCAGCTGCACTTATAATATCACCGGTGAATATTAGTTCCTTGGCTTTACCAAGGCCAACGATCCTTGATAACCTTTGTGTACCACCACCACTTGGTATTATGCCCAAGTTTACTTCAGGCTGGCCGAATTTTGATTTAGCGGTGGCAATTCTTATATCGCAAGCTAAAGTTACTTCACAACCACCGCCCAGAGCAAGTCCGTCTATAGCAGCGATCACTGGTTTTTCGAGATTTTCTATCTCGAGTAATGTTTCCGAAGCTTCGATCTTTAGGACAGCTAGTGTTTCACGCTCTCTTAGGGAACGTATATCCGCACCAGATGCAAAGGCTTTACCGCCAGCTCCGGTCATTATTACCACTCGTACATCGTTATCAAAACGGCATTCTCTTATTGCGCTGCGTATCTCACCCCATGTTTGGGGGTCCAGAGCATTGTACACTTCTGGACGATTTAAGGTCAATACGGCAATGTTTCCATCTTTTTCTAATATAACATTTTTGTAGTCACCCATGGGCAATACTCCCTCATTTCTTTCGTTAAACGCCTTATATTTCTAGACTATCAACAAAATCCAGTTTAGAAACTTTTACGCTAATTTGGTGCTGAATTGGGCGTCAGTTAACTGGTGAGAAATACTTCTTCAGGACACTCCAAAGCACTTCTGTCTGCGTTTTTGATTACTTCTGTAAGCATGTATACATTAGGTAAAATGTTATTGGCAAAGAATTTTGCAGTCGCGACTTTACCTTTATAGTATGGAGTGTCGAAATGATCTGGTCCGTTTTCCTCCATCTTCTTTTTGGCGATCATTGCTTGTGACAAGAGAGCTTCAGCAACAAAAAGTTGTGCACAACAAGTAAGCGCTCTAAGAGAGTACAATGGGATGAGTTCGCCCTTGTCTGCCATGTTTTCGTAGTATGATGCATATAGGTTTTTAATTTCATCAACGCATGTGTAAGCTCGCTCCAGATTATCGATTTCTTTCTCAAAACCACTGGCACCCTTGTTCGCATCAATGAATTCTTTCCGATCCTTCATCCACTCGGCGAAGGGGGCTCCACCTTTCATTCTCATCTTGCGATTAATCAGATCCATTGAATGTATAAATGATGTCCCTTCCCAAATGGAAAGAACTTTTACATCACGAGCATACTGTGAAACTGGATATTCTTCTGTGTAGCCAACGCCGCCGTATACCTGAATCGCCAACCCGATCATTTGCCAAGCGGTTTCGCTGACATAGGCCTTAATAATTGGAGTCATTATTTCCGCTAATCCTTTGTACCTTGCTGCCTTTTCCTTATCAGGGCAGTGCTCAGCCATATCTATATAATAGAAGCTTTTTATAATCATGGCTCGGGCGCCTTCAACCTGGGCCTTCTGTTCTATCAGCATTCTTCTCACATCTTCGTGTTTAAGGATCGGAACCTGACCGGCCTTTCGATTAGTAAAGGGAAATCCTTGAATACGTTCATTTGCATAGTGTGCTGCAAAGTAATAGGCACCTGCCATCTGTGCTAGAGCATTATGGCCTGTCCCAATCCGGGATTCATTCATCATATGAAACATCATGGCTAAGCCATTTGAGGCACCATTGCTATCCGGTGGGTCCCCCACAAGTATACCACGGCATTCGTCATTCTCGCCAAAACTTAACAGAGCCGTGGCTGAGCCTTTCATCCCCATTTTGTGTTCGACGCTGATACAAGTGACATCATTTGGTTCACCTAAGCTGCCGTCATCGTTGACCCAAATCTTAGGTACTATATATAGCCCTATACCTTTCGACCCAGGTGCTCCGCCTTCGGGACGCGCAAGTACCATATGAATAATATTTTCTGTCATGTCAACGTCGCCGCCGGTAATAAACATTTTTGTACCCTTAATTTTATAAATTCTAGGATCATCTGTAGGGTATGCTTTGGTGCTGGTATTTCCTACTTCGGATCCGGCATTGGGCTCAGTGATACACATAGTACCACTCCATTTACCCTCTAACATCTTGTCCATGAACAGCTCGCGGTCCTTGTCTGTTCCAAACTTGTAAATAAGGTTCGCTGCCCCGGAAGTGAGTTTTACATATGACAATAGAGCGGGACAGGCAGCCATCATCATTTCATTGTATGCCTTATACAGAGTTAATGGCATCATTGTCTCCGAACCCAGGGATTCATTTGAAGAACCCCATCCGTTTTCTTGCAGGAATTTGTACGCCTCAGCATATCCTGGCGTGAGCTTTACAATGCCGTCTTGCATTTTTACTCCGATTTTATCTCCTTCGGCATTGATTGGGAAAACAACATTTTTGACCACCTTATAGGCCTCGTTCAATATTGGTTCCATATCACCCACTTCATAGTTTTCCTTAAACCTATCTAACTTGAAAAT
>JBMNTM010000136.1:0-4859 GCA_050945735.1 Desulfosporosinus sp. | reverse complement strand
CCAGGGATTCATAATTAAATCAAAATTAATTTTGCTATAATCTTAGAGGATCCTATAATGTCAATATGACTAATAGGATCTCTTTTTATTGTTGGCTTTATGTAAAATACTGTAGGTTTTGGGATACTAGCCTATTTCTTAATTTTAATTATTCTATCAGAAAAGGCGTTCGGGATACGTCTATAGAATTGTAACCTATCTGTTTTTCCACAATGAGTATAAGATTTAGGACAATAGTTTGGAAACTACTTGTATAGAAATCAAAAAGGAAGGAGGCTGACGGCGAGGTGGAGGCCGATTCATCCTTTGATAAGATCTATGAAGTAATTTTCCCTATAATCTACCGATTTGTATCCATTCGCGTACCTAAGTCAGATATTGAAGATGTAGCTGCTGAAATTATAGTGAAAGTATGGCGGGGTTTACCTAATATTGAAAAGAAAAATGCGCTTAAAGCTTGGGCGCTAAAGATTGCAGCCCGTCACATAGCCGATTATTACCGAACACATAAACATATTCCTACGCTTAACTTAGAAGACATACATAAACCCTTATCGCAAGAATCTGATCATAGTGAGACATGGGCAATCTTATTGAGTATTGGTGAAGCCTTGGCAAAACTCTCCCCTCAACAGGTTAATGTGATTCAACTTCGCTTGATCGAAGGTTTTAGTGCCAGAGAAGTTGCAGAGATACTTGGAACAACTCATCAGGCAGTGGATAGCCTTTTATACCGAGCGAAGAAAAGGTTCCGTAAAATCTACCAGGGGAATCCGGTCAAAGGAGGAAGAGACTAATGTGGTTTAGAAAAAGAACGGATCTCACATCCCACTGGGAAGAAGATGGTGATTTGTCGCGGATCAAGTCTTTCTTTAAGGCAATCCAGTTGAACTCGGAGGGGGATGAGCAAATCAAGCACAGTATCAAGCAAAAAGCACTGAAAAAAATGGTCAACGAAGAAGAGGAGGGAGAATTGCCTGTGACTGTCCGGCAAGAGCTACTTCTACGGATACGTACCAGACTACGGATGATGTTGGGGCATAGGCCTTGGAAATTAGGTATTTCGATTCTAGGAATAACGATATTTATATTAATTGGCCAAGGGATTACAAACGGCTCATTTAATTTACTACCACGTCTGGGAAGCACAGAACAATCTATGGATATGGCTGTACAGACTCCCAGAACGATTGGACCGGATAGTGAAATGTCCAAAGGTGGAGTAACAAACGACAGTATGAAAGCCAAAGAAGATGCTACGTCGCAATCAACCTCTTCAAATAGTACATCTTCAGCTAAAAATATGGTTGTTCCATCTCTTCCTGTATCGCCGGATCAAAAAATTGTTCCTCCGGCTGATTCAAGTGTCCCTCGAAAAATTACTCATGATTTAATATTAACTCTCGAAGTAGCTGCTATCAATGATACAGTTGTTCAGATCGACAACCAAGTCCAACAACTGGGCGGATACGTTGTTGAATCCCAACAAAACGGACCGGATAGTCAATCATCCGCTCGTCTGATACTGAAGATCCCGGCGGATAAACTATATGAGTTTCGCGATTCACTTGTCACTTGGGGTAAAATACTCGATCAACATATGATAGCCAATGACATTACCAATCAATACTATGATTTCCAGGTTCACCTCCAAACTCTTGAAGCTGAAGAAAAACGATACCTCGAAATTTTGAACCAGGCCAAGACTGTTGAAGACGTTCTTAAAATAGAAAATGCGTTGGGTAATATTCGCCGGCAAATTGAACAACTAAAGGGCCAACTAAAACTCTGGAATCATATGGTAGATTACTCTACGGTGAAAATTCAGATTATTACTCATCAAAGCCCAAATCTCGAGGTAAAAAACCCCTGGCAGCCGATCTCCTGGAGTAATACTTGGCAAGCTACCAAAGATGCAGTGTTAAAAACTCTCAGCAATTCCTGGAATGCCTTAAATTATCTAGTCGTTGGGCTAGGCTATGCACTGCCCTACCTGCTTATCGGTGCCTTAGGATGGGGCTCTTACCGTAAAAGGAAAAAGAGGAAATAAGGAACTGCTTAGGTTGCAGAATCCAATGTCTTTAGTTCACTTAATGTGGTTAAGCGATAGCCGAGATTTCGGAGAGCATCAATAATAGGCCCCAACGCATTAACAGTTTGTGTGCGTTGATCACCCCCATCATGCAGGAGAACAATGGCACCGGGAAAAACATTTCTGATAACATTATCCACAATTTGTTTAGTGCCTGGGTTACGCCAGTCTTTGCTATCCACACTCCATAACGCCACCATGTGACCACTTTTGTTAATACTTTCAAGTTGATTTTTAGATAAGAATCCGCCTGGAGGACGATAGAAATAGGTATGAGTACCGGTTGCTGCAAAGACCTCCTGATCTGTCTGCTTTATTTCTTCAACTAAACGACGCTGCTGATAATCATGGTAAAAACTATGGTTTCCGATTTCATGTCCTTCCAGTAGTATGCGCTTTAACAAATGTGGGTTCGCATGAGCCGCCTCCCCCAAAACAAAAAATGTTGCCCGGACATTTTTCTCTTTAAGAATATCCAAAATTTTTGGTGTATCGATTGGATCTGGACCATCATCAAAGGTCAGAGCTATGACTTTTTCCTGAGTATAAGCCATATAATAGGTACCTGGAGCACGAACCAAAGATGGCATAGTCAATGAACGCTGAGCGATGATAAGAAGACCTCCCATAATGATTAAAAACAAAATCCCAAAGATCAACTTACTACGAGATAATAAATAAATGCGCACGTCAATCACCTCCAAATATACATCTCTAATTTCTATTGATGAATGCTGGGTTCCATGCATATAATACTTATCAAAAGATGCCGCACGTAAAACACATAAAATATTAAGCTGAAATTAAATCCCCCCACGTTAATCGTAGGGGGATATTTGTTTATATAGAATAAGTCAAAGGTCCTTAATCATAAATATATTATACGTTCGAATCTACAAAAAGGACGTCCTGCATAATACAATAACTGTTGCTATATTTATAACATAGAATAAGGGAAGTGGCAGTAATGTGTTAAAAATCGGAGTGGATGGCGGAGGCAGTAAAACAAAAATTGTTGCACTAGATCCTACAGGACGAGTGCTTCGTTGTGTGCACAAGCCAGCGAGTAATTACCATATAGTGGGAATGGAAAACGCTGTCCAGTATATTATAGATGGGATACACGACGTCTTACAAAATGAAGCCTTGGAAGGAATTGGAATCAGTCTTGCCGGTATTAATACACCAGAGGACTGGAAAGTCATGGCTGATGGCCTTAAGCATCGGTTAAAGCTCTTAGTTTTGGACACAATTAGCCCTTACCAAGAAGTTCCTGTTGTTCTGGAGAATGATGCGTATGGGGCCTTAATGTCTGTTCGCGGAAAATTTTCCGGAAATGTATTAGCGGTAGGAACAGGAACTGTTGCCTTAGGAGTTAATGCTGAGGGTGAAGTTTTTCGCGTTGGTGGATGGGGACATCTCATCGGCGATCAAGGCAGTGGCTATGATATTGGGCGTAAAGCGCTGACCGCAATTGTGGCATCCTGCGATGGATACGGCCCTAAGAGCCTATTAGAAACAAAGATTATTGACTACTTAGGATTGAAACAAGTGTACGAAATCCGAGATTGGCTCAACCAGATTAATCGCACGAACAAAGAAGTGGCAGCTTTGGTTCCGGTGGTTGTTGAAGCCGCTCGGACGGGAGACTATGTCTCTAAATTGATTCTGGATGAAGCTGGTCAGGCGTTAGGTTTATTAACAAGGGCTCTCCTGCGGAAAACCAGAGGCGTAGATATAGGCTTGGTTGGAGGAATTGTACATATTTGGGAGTTCATTGAACCATCTTTTTTATCCACTGTTCAAGAAGAGTTTCCTACACTCCAAATACTGAAACCATACTATTCCCCAGCTGTTGGAGCTGCCCTCTTGAGCATGATCAGCCAAGTACGGCACATCGTATTATAATAGAGTATGTGATAAAATTTCCTTGCAGTTAATACCAACAATACGCAAAGTTGAACACACTCTAAATGTGGGTTTGGAAATTACTAATAGAAAACCTTAATCTATTGACAGCTAATGGAATTAAATTAAATAGCAAGAACTAGTTAATCAAAAATTTCTAAAAAAAATAATGGAAGAAGGAGAACTGGTTAAGCCTGACGAATGAGTTCCCTTGATTATTTATTTCGGTAGCTCAAAATCAGTCCCTTGGAATTATACCAAAATTAACTTATTAAACAACTTATTTAGTATTTATTATGAAGAGTATATGGAGGCGGATTCTTAAGTGGGCACTCGGTTCTGAAAAGGGTAGAGTGTGTCTGGTAAGCAGCACCCTGCCGTAATTATGACATTGAAATTAACAAGAAACCCTGGAGGTCATCTCGTGGACAAGTCAGAATTTAACAAACAACAATTTATAACATTGAGGAAAGAAATCGAAGATTGTAAACAAAGGATGTTTACATTATCAATTATGGGGCCAGCAATTTTTCCAATTGCTCAATGGTTATCGCGATTCTATTCAATCGACGAAACAATACTTTTCATTCCATGTTTACCAATTGCTATTTTACTATTTTACTCTTCCGAAAATTGCGCTATGATGCGTGCAGGTTTGTATATAAAGTTAAATATCGAACCTCAAGATGTTATTGGATGGGAAAAATGGTTAGAAGAATTTAAAGGTTTTGATACAAGAAAAAAAGAAAAATTTGGAGCATGGGGATTTTATGTAATTATGACATTGATTTATGTTGTTTCTGTTTATATGGCATGGAGATTCATTCATGAAAAAGTAGTGTTGGGTCAAATTTCCAAT
>JBMNTM010000135.1:0-4890 GCA_050945735.1 Desulfosporosinus sp. | reverse complement strand
CTGTTATGAACTAAATCTCAAGGGGTTGTTCAGCATCCCCTATGTAGATGAAAAATTTTCTATCTTATGTTAAAATGTAGAGAATACCATCTGTGAACTATGGTATTAGTAGTTTATCTCATGAATGGAGGTTCATAGTTGGGTGTTCTTGGAGAGGGACTGAGTACTTATCATAAACAAGGATACTGCTCTTTCCATACTCCTGGCCATAAAGGTAGACAGGAGTTTTTTGATGGTTTAGATTTTCCAGGTTTCGATTTAACTGAACTGCCGGGACTCGATATGCTTCATTCACCGAGTGGGGTAATAGCCGAGGCTCAAAAGCGTATGGCTGAGATTTTTGGAGCGGAGAAAACGTTTTTCCTTATTAATGGAGGAACTGTTGGCAATCAAGCTATGTTTCTTGCTTTGGGAAACATAGCTGATAAACGTGTTGTAGTGGAGAGAAATTCCCATCGTTCCGTTATGTCGGCATTGGTCTTAAGTGGATTGAAACCAGAATATGTGATACCGACAATTCATCCGGATTTTAATCTTCCGTTAGGATTTGAAGCGGAAAAGCAACAAATTCCGTGGCAAGAAATCGCTGCCTGTCATGTCACGTATCCCAGTTATTATGGAACAGCCTTTGAATTGAGTCAATTATTGGATGAAAGAATGCGTTTAGGGTTTAATATACCTATTTTTGTAGATCAAGCACACGGGTCGCATTATCTCGGACCATTATTTCCTCCCAGTGCAGTAAAACTTGGTGCAGACCTTGTCTTACATAGTTCACATAAAACATTAAGTGCCTTGACTCAAGCTGCTATGCTGCACGTTCAAGGAGAAAGAATCTCACGCACCCGATTAAGGCAAAGTCTTGAACTTTTACAATCCTCAAGTCCAAGTTATTTACTACTGGCTTCCTTGGAACGAGCAGTTGACTTTGCTCTGGATTTGGAACGGTGGGAGTGTCTTCAGGAAGAGGTAGAAGATCTACATAGAAAAGTTGGTATGAACTTTCGTATTCTCTCTCAACTAGATGTTGGCAAGTATGGTATTCATACGGTAGATTGGTCAAAAATTTTAATCAATACTTTGGAGCTGGGTCTTCCGGCTCCTCGATGTGTGGAGTACCTTCGCAGCGGTTATGGCATTGAACCGGAGTTATGGGATGAGGAAAACATTCTCTTTATGTTGGGAATTGGAAACACGCCGGAAGATATCCGAAGGCTAACGAAGGGGTTAGAAAGTTTAGCAAATGACACTCATATGATTGGCTTGACGGAAACAAAAAGGCAAGTGAGAAATGATAGAGCTACAATTCCTCCTGTCCCTGATTTAATGCTTTCTCCACGGGATGCATTTTTTGCCCATAAACGCCAAATTCCTCTTAAAGAAAGTTTAGGTAAGATCGTCGGAGAAACGATCTCTCCTTATCCACCGGGAATTCCACTCATTGTTATGGGCGAACAAATGACCTGCGAAGTACTGAGTATGCTGCTTACTGCCGGAGAGGGGCGCTGGCAAGGATGGGATGGTATTAGAGGCCAAACTATTTGGATTGTCGAGGAGTGATTATGAATCTACAGTTAGCACTTTTGGAGAAGGCGGCACATGAAAACCGATTGGCACATCTCTTAATATTTCATGGAGAAAGCGCGTTGCAACAGAGGAATACGGCTCTCCGGTTAGCGCAGATTTTAAATTGTTGTCAGCCTATGCCAGAGGGACCTTGTCAAGAGTGCTGTGCCTGTCATAAAATTTTCAGTGGAAATCATCCTGATGTTTTATGGTTGAAACCGCTTAAGGCCAGCATCGGGATCGAGCAGGTCCTGGACTGGCAACAAAAGGTTTACCTTAAGCGTTACGAAGGAAAGTATAAAGTTTCAATTATTGAGCAGGCAGATTCCGCGACGTTACCGGCAGCGAATGCTTTATTAAAGGTTATTGAAGAACCACCGGAGCGAACTATTATTATTTTATTTGCTCAAAATGCTGAAGGAATCTTGCCTACGATATTGAGCAGAGCACAGCTGATTTACTTTCCGGATCTAAATGAAGAAAATTGGCTGACTGGATTGGGAGAGTTGGAACAGCAAGCTGCAGCTCTGGCCTATCGTTTAAGTGGCAGAAACCCAAACTTAGCAACGGCTCTTCTGGAACACGGTGTAAAATTGCTGCAAGAGTGGGTCGAAAAGTTTTGGACTACAGTAAAAGAAAGAGATTTTCACAAACTTTTTTCTCTTTTTCCGATCGATAAAAATCAAGCTGCTCTTTATTTGCAAGTCATGGCAGTACAGACCCGAGAAGGAATTCAAAAAGGTACAAATAGTCCGTTTGAGTTATTGGCGATTGGAAAAGCTGTTGATGCACTACGACAACAAGTAAATCCGAGACTTGTGTTTGAAGTGTTAGCTTTGGAATTATTCCAACAAGGAGGAGCTTCTCTGTGATTGAGATTGTAGGCGTTCGCTTTAAAAACGCTGGTAAAATATATTATTTTTCCCCAGGAGACTTAAAGCTTAAGGTATTTGATAAGGTGATTGTTGAAACAGCAAGGGGCGTTGAATTCGGTGAACTGGTCATTCCTTCTCGTCTTGTTAATGATGATGAAGTGGTTTTGCCGATAAAACAGGTTATGCGTAAGGCAACGGCAGCGGATGAACAGTATGCTGAGCAGAATAAAAGAAAAGAGAAGGAAGCCTTCAAAATTTGCTTGAAAAAAATTTCAGAACATCAATTACCGATGAAATTAATCGATGTTGAGTATACGTTTGACGGTAATAAGATTATTTTTTCTTTTACGGCGGAGGGGCGAGTGGACTTCAGGGAATTAGTTAAGGACTTAGCCTCAATATTTAGGACTCGTATTGAGCTACGCCAAATCGGAGTACGCGACGAGGCAAAAATGCTTGGTGGAGTTGGGTCTTGTGGGCGGGTTCTTTGTTGTACTTCCTTTTTAGGAGATTTTGAGCCGGTTTCGATTCGTATGGCTAAGGATCAAAAACTTTCTCTTAATCCAACTAAAATTTCTGGAATTTGTGGTCGTCTTATGTGCTGTCTGAAGTATGAAAATGGTTGTTATAAACCTCAGGGCAAAGAGCATTGTGTATGTCACAATCTTCAAGAAGGGGAAAAGATAACAAAAACTCAGGATGAAGCAAACCCCCGAACGGAGGGCACCTTCTCTGCGAAATCCGACGTGACAATGCAACGTAATAGGAAAGGGGAAAAGTCCAAAGGAAAGAGTGAGAAAGTATGAGGCAATTGACCCAGGCCCTTACAGAAATAGAAGAAAAATTGCGTTCCCTTCTTGAAGAGGTTAACCGTTTACAACCATATGTTCAAGCACTAGAGGAAGAAAATATAAAGTTAAAACAGGAATGGACCCTTCATGAAAAGGAAACAGAACGTGTTATTGCCAATGCTGAGCACATTCAAGGAGTCGCTCATGAAAATCTTGTCCGCTTGTATCAAGAAGGTTTTCATGTCTGCCACTTTCATTTTGGGCAGCTATTAGAAGGAGATTGCCTGTTTTGTATGGGTTTTTTGAGGAAAGATTAGCTTTCAGGACGTATGAAAAATAAATGCAAAGATGTAATGCAGATTGCGTCTGACAAAATTGACTTGCATACTGACTTATTATTTTCTTAAAATGTGTCCAGGCAAGGAGTAGAAAGGTATGTTGGCTAAAGGTACGTTATATGTATGTGCAACACCTATTGGAAATCTAAGAGATATAACCTTGCGGGTTTTAGATACTTTGCGGGAAGTAGATCTGATTGCTGCGGAGGATACCCGTCGTTCCCGAAAGTTATTGAGCCATTACCAGATTAATACTCCGATGACCAGTTATCACGAACATAACGAAAAGAAGAAATCGCTACAATTGATGGAAAAATTAAAACAAGGCCAAACAATTGCACTCATTTCCGATGCAGGCCTGCCAGGGATTTCTGATCCGGGATGTGAAGTAATCCGTCTTTGTCAGGCAGAAAATATTCCGGTAGATGTTTTACCTGGACCTAATGCGGCACTCACGGCATTAGTGTTATCTGGAATGCCGACAGAGAAATTTGCTTTCCATGGATTTTTGCCTGCTGCAACAGGGGCAAGGAAAAAAATCCTTGAGCAACTTGCCAATTTTACCCTGACCCAGATTTTTTATGAGGCACCGCATCGTTTACTGGCGACTTTACAAGAAATCTCAGAGTACTTTGGAGAACGCGAGGTGACTGTCGTACGCGAGTTGACAAAATTGCATCAGCAGGTGCACAAAGGAACTGCTTCAGAGTTAATAGAAGCCTTCGAGTTAACAGCACCACGAGGGGAGTGTTGTATTGTTATCGCACCTTTCGTCCCCGTGAAACCAGTTGGAAGCCCGGAAGAATGGTTCAAAGAGGTCAATAAAGGTATAAGCCAAGGATTAAGCAAGAAAGATGCTATAAAAGAAGCGGCGAAGCTTTATGGGATAAGAAAATCAGAAGTTTATCAGGCGTATGAAAAAGAAGGCCTAAAAGGCCTTCCAAGTTAAATCCTGTATATGGAGTTTAGAGTATTTGCCTATGTAATTAGTTACTGGAATTAAACAGCTTTTGGTTCCTCGCTCCCAGACACAGCTGCCCCCATGGCAGTTGCACATTCACGACAGACGTTCTTACCGCGAAAAAGTTGGTTATCGCTGGCATTACCACAAAATACACAAGCAGGTTCATACTTTTTGAGAATAATTCTTTCTTGATCCACGTAAATTTCCAGAGCGTCTTTTTCGTCAATACTTAAAGTACGACGAAGTTCGATTGGTAAAACAATACGACCAAGTTCATCTACTTTTCTCACGATTCCGGTTGATTTCATCATATTTTCTCAACTCCTCTTTTCAACAACATCCGACATGAAACTACA
>JBMNTM010000134.1:0-4938 GCA_050945735.1 Desulfosporosinus sp. | reverse complement strand
TGCAAGGTTTTTAGCCAATTTTTCAATATTTCCTTGCATTAGAATTCGACATATAGACCCTATAACCCTTGTAATTTCGCGATTTTTAGCTATTCAGCAAGCCCTACTTAGTATCCCGTAACTAATTATCCGATAAAAAAGGGTTTTGGTAAAAATATACCAAAACCCTTTACTGGGTGATCGTATGAATGGTGGAGGTAAGCGGGATCGAACCGCTGGCCTCTAAAATGCGAATCTAGCGCTCTCCCAGCTGAGCTATACCCCCAACTAAATTTATTATAATCGAATGATCCTAAATTGCAAGTTTTTTATTTAACCTCAAAGTACCGTTGATTATCGTACTACCAAAGATAATTATTCGAGGATTTCCGCGTCCGGAAATCCTCTATTGCGCAAGCCTAGAAAATTAAACAACTAGGCGTTACTGATTATAGATTAACGCAAATTGTGTCGAAAATCAATATGTAATTTATAGGAGAAAGATGGTAAAATCAGACACAAGACATAAGCTGTTGAAAAAGGTAGAAGAAGTTTCATCATACTATAAACCAGCAAGGTCATCCTCTTCGATTAATCCATAAAGGAAATTGATAATACTAGTCTAGAATGTATACTAACGTATATACTATCTTTACGGTCTTCCCGTCCACTCGGACATCCTTGACCAGTGGACTTATCCCGGAGTCCTGTTCGAATCCTTGTCACTGTTACAGTATAACTAAGTACATGACACAGTGTGTAAAGTGTTAAATGTGCCTTGGTGTATTTGACCTACCTGCAATAGCAAAAACCTGGAGCTAGCTATGTTTTCTTAGTTGCTTTAAGAAGAAACGTATAAGGGTGAGAGTAATTTGAAGTACAAATGTAATACTATGGAATTCCAGAATCTACCGGTTTCCTCGGTGCGAATGGCTCAGTTATTTTATGAGTTTCTTGAAATTTATAATGAATGGAAAACCGCTAAATTTCAAGGAATGCTTTGGATGCTTATTCTGTTGTTTCTGGGGTCATGTATATTATTTTTTCCTTGGTTTTTGCCTGGGGAAGGGTTTATTTTAGATATTATTCTACTAGTGCTTTTTTATTTCGCCATTTGTCACTATTTAGAAATTAATGTGAAAGTAAACCACTTATACGTTAATGTACGTGTTTTGCATCACCATCTAGTTGGTAAACTTGAGGTGGGTTTTTGCAATCACTCGGACACTTGCCGTTGCGTTGAGAATTTTCGCCGCTATGTTATCAAGAGATACAATATTTCATTAGATAATGAATCGTTGAGATGATGCTTAAATGCTACGGTTACAGATAAATATTTTTAAAGAAATGACTATAGTTCCATAATTGCAGCTTCATCTCGATCAAGTTTTTCCATACATGTCTTTAAGCGTGTTTGCAAGTTGGAATCGCTTGTTGCCTCTCGCATTTGACGCAAGAGATCTATTGTTCGTCTAAAAACACTAATGATATCGCCCTCATCAAGATTACATAAAGCTTGTATTTCAATGAATGATTTGCCTTGACTCCAGGCGTAGGTGATCCCTCCAACACGTGGATCATATTTTACTGCATCTTTTCCACAAACGCTTTGGATGTACTCACAGATTTCCTTGACAGGAGCGGTATCAAAAACTCCAACACGCAGAAACATATCATTTTTTCTTGCTTCAAAATCAATGCCGGATAGTAATGCATTGAGTTGATCATCATCTATTTGTGCAAATACGTCAGAGAAAATGAGTTCAGTAACCAAAAGTTCTTGTATATATATATGACTGGCACAAGTACCACGAGGCAGAAGTTCGTCCTCTCGCAAATATCCCATTTGACGAAGGTGATTTTTTTTGTATTCAAATTCACGGAGAAAGGCATGTTTATCTGGTAGGTCCTCTAAGGCCGCTTGGAGCTCATTACGGCGCTTCTGTAATGATAAATAAGTTTTACTATGAACCTTACATTTATTTTGTCGCGTTGGGTGGCAACTCTTCGGAGCATGGGATAATAGCTTGTCCCATGCTCGAATTTTTCGAGCCATTTCTCGCCCATAAACGCGGGTTTGCTTTTTTCCTAAAGCCTTATACGTTTTTTTCAGTCTCTCTAATTCTTTCCATTTGGGATGGTACTTTAAGGGACAGACGAATGTTCCAACTGCTTCGCAGAGGTGATGTTTAGCCACTTCAAGCTGTTCTTGGATTTGTGCTAATTCAGCGTGAAGATTTTTTGCACTTAAGTGATAACTATAGGTAGCAAAACTTTTTTGAAAGTATGTTTCGATTTGCTCTTGCGAAAAAGTTGCGGTGAGATTAAGTACTGTATTGTAAGTGAGTCTAAATTGACTGGTAAGTGGTTCAAGGCGATTCAATTGGAATTTAGGGAGTGGATTTTTTTCCATATAGGCTAAATCTACGAGAGCAAAAGAAAACCCTTTTTTATCAAGGCCTCTTCGCCCTGCCCGACCGGACATTTGGAAAAATTCATGGTTCGCAAGCGGGCGAAAATTGTGTCCATCATATTTACTAAGTGAGTCAAAACAGACTGCTTTGACGGGATAATTAATCCCCACACTAAAGGTTTCAGTGCAGTAGAGTACTTTGATTAATCGTTCTAAGAAGAGTTCTTCAACAACAACTTTCTGCGATGGGAGCAAACCGGCATGATGATAGGTAATCCCTTTTGAACACAAACGCTTGAGTTGTCGGGTAGACGATGACCAGTTGTTTTCAGGACCGAAGTGCTGAAGAAATTTATTTTCGACTTTGAGGCGATCAGGAGTTTTTAAATAATTAGCAATTGCAGCTAATTCTATAGCTTTTAAGGCACATTGTTTCCGGCTGAAAACAAAAAAAAGTGCAGGAAGATGTTCGCGTTGAATCGCACGAATAAGGTCTAAGTGAGTAGTAGTTCCAAAGGGGCTCTCATCATTAATACGTTCTTTGAGTTTTTTGCGATAATAACGCCATAGTTGTTCATAATTGACCAGTCCGGTGTCTGTTGTGTAGTAATAGTACTCTAGAGGAACAACCCGCTTGAATTCTTCGATGAGTACAACATCTTCATGCCGTATGGATTTAATCCAATCCACTAACTGTTGGGCGTTAGCGATTGTTGCACTTAAACCTAGTATCTTTATTTTTGGAGGGGCAAGAATAATGGACTCTTCCCATACTGTTCCACGTTCCTCGTCATTAAGCCAGTGGATTTCGTCAAAAACTATATGAGATACATTTGCGAGATTAGGATCTTCGGTGATCACTTGGTTGCGGAAAACTTCTGTTGTCATGACAAGAAGAGGTGCAGTCGGGTTAAGGACAACATCCCCGGTCATGATGCCCACGGATCCTTCTCCAAATTGTGCTTTAAAGTCCCTGTATTTTTGATTACTTAGTGCTTTAATGGGCGCAGTATAGATTACTATTAAACGCTCATTCATAGCTTTCTCTATCAAATAATCAGCCACAAGAGTTTTACCAGTACCTGTTGGAGCTGCAACAATGACGGATTTTCCAGCATCAATGGCATCCAGCGCTTCCTCTTGAAAAGAATCGAGTGTAAATTGGCGATAGGTACGTTTAGGCAATAGGAGTCAACTCGTTTCTGATTTTTTACTTATATTAACAAAATGGTGAATAGTGGTCAACTTTCGGCAGAGAATGGTCTGAACGACCACCTGAATCCATATGATATGATAATACTAGAGACAAGGCTAAAACTAGGGGGGATCAGCGTGTCTTCGTTGCGTATAGAGATTGAGCAGGCAATGGGACTTAAGTTCCCAGATAGAAACGGAGAATCAATAGTTCGGTTTGAGGAATCAATGGAAATTCCACGTGTAGCTGAAACATTAATGCGAGGATTATATCGTGATCCTGAAGGGGTACGCCAAGGATTTAAACTATTGCATCAAGAAACCGGATCGTTGATTGATATTCTTATGCCTTGGCGCTCCCGTTTACGTGAATGGGCTGATTCCCTGCCGGATCGTCCCAGAGATGCGGAATTTTACTTAAAGGAAACAACAGAGCAACTATTAAATAAAAAACAACGTTTAGTTCAGGCTGAACGAGATTTAGAAAATCAACTAAAAGAGTGTGGGTTAGAGGACCTTTTCCCTATCCCGTTATCTGCTTTTGGGATTTATACATATCGAGAACCGAGTGTTAAATTATTTCTCAAGCCCTTAGGAAGGTTTGCAGAAATTGTCCAAATGAATCCTGAGTCCTTAAGAAAAGTTGTGCGTGTTCATTTCTTAAATTTACTTCTCTTAATCTCCGGAGCAGACTTAGATGGGCAGGTATATTCCAGGGGAGGAGAAGATGAGTTGCTCCATTGGTTATCAAGTATTTATACCATACGATATCTAAAAAACCAATCGACTGAACTGGTTCAGTGTTATCAAGAGTGGATTAAAGCTTGGGGAGGAAAACCACCGAATTCAAGTTTTATCAACGAAAGAACGTGTGAAAAAACACGGGCGGCCATGATTTTCTGGCGGCGTCAATTAAACATAAGTTGGGAAGAATGTTGGCACATTATTAATCAACTGGAAAGAACTGAAATCTAGTATTATACTATCCTCATTTTCAGCTACGGTTAACCTAGTGGAATCAGATCAAAGACCACGTGCGTTTAATAATTGAATCGATAGTTGCATTGGTTAGAGTCGGTCAATGGAATAATGGGTTCGAGAAAGGTATTTCAGAAAATTTAATATATATGATATCATAATAAAACAGCGTTCTTAGCGTTAGTTGGAGTCTTGCTCTATCTGATGCTTAGAAATCGTTATCCAGGAGCTGTACAGCTATTGGATAAAATATTAATTTTAACTCAACTTTCGCACCTCGGTTGTGCGAATAAAGCCTTGATATAACTGGGTAATTCGCCGATCCAGTTCTGTAGTTGACAAATCAATGCTTCATTATCTCTGGATTTACCGAT
>JBMNTM010000133.1:0-4968 GCA_050945735.1 Desulfosporosinus sp. | reverse complement strand
AACTCAACTCTAGAGTGCATTTGAGCTAATATTAACGGTGCGAAAGTTGAGTTAATGAATTTATATTTATCAATTTATTTTTAAGTCCCATTTCATGATGGGAGTCTTATTAAGATCCTTATTAATAATCATAATAAATGGCGTACCGAGTGCTTTTTAGATTACTCTTTAACAAGGATTTTTGTAATTTCTGCAATATATAGTGTATGGTAGTCAAGATGAGGATACCATTTTTCGTTGAGTTCTTGCGCTATGAAGCACTCGGATTTAAACTCCTGTGCATATAATTTTTTGCAGAAAATAGCTATATTTGCTTCTTCAAAAAATGGAATGTCATCGGTATAAAGAAGCGTTAGGTTTGAATTCTTAATTTTATCTTCATCTCTGCCGGATTTTGTTCCAAGGTAATTCAATGTTTTTCGAAAGCTGTCATCAAAAAAAGTGAGTGAAAATGTATCTGAGTTATCTACAAATTCTTTGGTGTAGCGTTGTGGACGAATTACAATATAGGCAACATTTTTTGCCCACATAAAACCCAAGCCACCCCAATTAGCAGTCATTGTGTTGACCTTTCCATCTTTTTCAGCAGTAATGAGCATCCAATCTTTACCGATTAACTTAAACGTACTTTGTTGTAAGAGTTCTGGTTTTATTTCCTTAAATTTAGACATAGCATTATCTCCTTTTATTTATACTTATGTATATGCTGCCAATTCCTAAGTGAAGCATAATTATATTCAAATGGTACGATAATCTCCCTTATCTTCCCTATACCAAATAACGGTATGAAAAACAATCTTGTTCAGTGAAGTAATATTAATATTTTATCATAAAATAAAGATCAAAATCCATTATACCTGGTAATATTAGTTATGTTAAGTAATGCTATAATTGTTTAAGTGACGTTGTTCTTGTCTTACGTTTGGCGTTACCAAAAGGGGACACTTTTATGCTATAATTGTGTCGAAAAACTATCTATTATGATAGTATAATTTTTGCTTAGTCAGTAAGAAGTTAACGAAAATTCCTTGACAAGCTGATAAGGTACAGAATAATTTACTGGCAAAGAAAAGCCGATTATTCAAAAATAAGAAAGCGAGGGGTCAATCATTTGGAAATGACTGGAGCAGAGGTAATTATTGAATCCCTAAGAAATGAAGGAGTAGATGTGGTTTTTGGCTACCCTGGTGGGGCAGTGTTAACGCTTTATGACGCTTTGTACAAAGCGGATTTTAACCATATTCTAACAAAACATGAACAAGGAGCGGCCCATGCGGCTGATGGTTATGCCAGAGCGACTGGAAAGGTTGGGGTTGTATTTGCAACTTCCGGCCCAGGAGCAACTAATTTAGTGACCGGAATTGCTACAGCCTATATGGATTCGATTCCCATAGTTGCTATTACCGGTCAAGTTTCCGTTTCGCTGATTGGAAGGGATTCTTTTCAGGAAGCAGATATCCGTGGTATCACTACACCTATTACGAAACATAACTACTTAATAAAGAGGGTTGAGGATTTACCGGGAGCATTAAAAGAAGCCTTTTATATTGCCCGTACGGGTAGGCCGGGGCCTGTGGTCATTGATATAGCCAAAGATGTCTTTGCTGCTACTATTGATTATCAATACCCCAAAGAGGTTAAACTGCGCGGGTATTGTCCTTTGTATGAAGGAGATTTAGAGGCGATCGATAAGGTTTTGAAGGAATTAAAATTAGCCCGTACTCCTCTTATTTTTGTAGGCGGTGGTGTCAATCTATCCAATGCGTCTGAGGAATTAAAGGTTTTAATAGAACAGACAGGATTTCCGGTGATTTCGACTTTAATGGGTTTAGGCAGTATTCCGTCTGATCACCCTCAGTTCTTAGGCATGGTAGGGATGCATGGGTCTTATGCAGCTAATATGGCTACGACAGAATGTGATTTGATGTTAGGAATCGGGGTTCGGTTTGATGATCGAGTTACAGGACTTTTTAGCGAATTTGCTCCGAAGGCCAAAATTATTCACTTTGATTTAGATCCGGCTGAAATTAACAAAAATGTATTAGTCCACTTGCGTGTTCTTGGAGACATGAAATGGTCAATACCTGCTTTAACGGAGCGGGTTAAGGAAATTTCCGGTGTGTTAAAAGAACAAGTGCGTTTCTGGACAGAGAAAGTGCGTTCCTGGCAACGTGAAAAGCCTTTAACCTACAAACAGGATAAAGAGCTTATTATGCCTCAAATGGTGGTTGAGAAAGTCAGTCAGCTTACTCAGGGGGATGCAGTGATTGTTACTGATGTCGGACAACATCAGATGTGGGTTGCACAATACTATGGTTTTAAGAATCCGCGTTCCTTGCTCACATCGGGTGGACTAGGGACAATGGGTTATGGTCTTCCCGCTACTCTGGGAGCGCAATGTGGGTTACCGGATCGAACGGTTATTCTGTTTGTCGGTGACGGCGGAATTATGATGAATTGCCAGGAACTGGCGACGGCGGCGGATTTTAATTTTCCGGTAAAAATACTGATCTTCAATAATCAGTCTTTAGGTATGGTCGCTCAGTGGCAAAGGATGTTTTACGGCGGACGTTATTCACAATCAAGTCTCAAAGGGCACACTGATTATGTAAAATTGGCTGAAGCAATGGGGGTGACCGGTTTAAGGATAAGCAAACCAGAGGAACTAAACACTGTCCTCGAAGAAGCGCTGGCTATTCCTGGTCCGGTTGTAGTAGATATTCGAATCCCGGAAACAGCAGATGTTCTGCCTATGGTTCCGGCAGGCGCACGCTTGGATCAGATGATTTTAGATGAGTATTAGGAGAGTATAAAGGGACTTGGCATATATTTGTATATGCGGAGTCCCTTTTTAAGAGTATGCAACGTATTGGCGATTGGCCGGATGCTTAATCTTGAGGCAGAGGGGTTTTGTAATAATTATAGATGCCTTGGAAGATGGCAGCGGCAACGTTTTTCTGAAATATTGGATTTTGTAATCTGGCTTCTTCGTAAGGATTCGAAATAAAGGCAGTCTCAAGCAAAATCGTCGGCATGGTGGTATAACGTAAAACATAAAATCCTAATTCTTTAACCCCGCGGTTCGATGTTTTAAGTGTGTCTATAACGGCGGATTGGATACTGTTTGCAAGCTGTAAGCTCTCATTTGCTTGAGGATTATTTTCGGAATAATAAATCTCAGTACCACGGGCTTCAGGGTTTGAATTACTGGCATTATTATGGATACAGATAAATAAGTCTGCATTCAAGGAATTGGCTATGTTTACTCGGGCATCCAGGTCCTCATTTACAGAATAATTTGCTGCCGGAGAGATGTCTTTATCTCGAGTTAAAAATGTCTTTGCGCCAGCTTGTTTTAAGATATCATTTAAGGCAAGTGCAATAGCCAAGTTGCAATTTTTTTCATAAGTGCCACTCGGCCCGATTGCCCCCGTATCCGGTCCTCCATGACCAGGGTCAATCACTATCTTCTTGCCTGCTAAAGCATTAGAGGGGATCCCATTAAAAGGATTAACGAGAACTTCTGTGGAAGGGTCATATGAGCTAGGTGGAGGAGGAGTAAGGACATCGTTACCCCTCGAGGGGTCAGGTTCTTTGATTTCTGAGGGAAGCGGAGGGAATTTTTTCAGATTTTCTTTGTATTTTGAAGCAGTTTTTCCTTCGATAATATTCTGAGAATTAGCACTAATAACTGCTGTTCCGCCCAGTATATATACTGTGCCATTCACGCTTAAATCAATGGCAGAGGTAGAACTGACCTTTAAAGTTGCGGCAGGGCTGACATAGTCAGCAGAAATCCAGCCTGTTTTGGATTGATAGGTTGTTTTGTACCATTGGTCTTCTTTGTGGGTAAGATCGACCGTCGTATCTTTGGGAATGATAGCCAGCACTTTTCCTGTGAGAGAAGGGGATTCTCTGAGATTTAAACCCGCTGACGCGGTGATTATTCCTTTTTGAGTTGAACCTTTAGGAGTACTCTCAGCTGGGGGTTCAATTTTCATATGTTCGCGCATAAGGGCATAGACGGAGGGCGGAATATCGTCTTTTTCAGTTAGTAAAAGAGGGGCATTGAATTTTGAAGCAAGAACCGCACCTGCCAGGGCATCAGGAAATGAAATGCCTGAGGCTATGAATTGATCGTTCGATTTATATGTTTCTTTCATAAATGATATCACTTTGGCATTGGTTTCATATCGATCCAGACCAGCTAAACGAGTTTCGACAATAAACTTATTCCTTTCCAAGTCGGCTGAAGGGATTACGGCTTCTCCGCCAATCACAAACAAATGCTTAGGTTTGGTTTCTTGATAATATTGAATCACAGAACCGGGGAGTTTTGTTGATGTAAGAACTATGGGAATCTGTTTATTACTTGCCAAGGTGGCAGCTGATAAGGCATCCGGGAAATCATCCCCATTAGCAAGGATAAGTGAATCACTCGCTAAATGCTTAGCGATTTCAATGGACGTTTCATAACGATCAAAACCGCCAATACGTTCCCAAAGTAACTTTAATTCTTCAAGCTCTTCTACGATAGAAGGTTTCAAACAAGCGGTTCCGCCCAGAAGAATTACTTTTTGAGGTTGTAAGCGATTTAATTCCTTAATTACACGTGGGTCAATTGAGTCTCCCCCAGTAAGCAGAATAGGAGCATTCAAGCTCACGGCAAAAGGGGTAGAAGCTATTGCATCCGGGTAATCGGAGTATTCGCATAGAAGAACAGTTTGAGCTGAGTCCCACCCCTTTTGAGATATTTTAAGGGCCGTTTCCACCCGGTCATATCCGGCAATCCGTTCTGCATGAAAGGCTAAGGGACTGGCATGGATTATTAAGGGTGTGCTTAATACTAAAGTAAGCACTAAAATTATCATAAAAATTATTTTTTTCACTTTATTCGTCCTTTCTCATACCGAGATATGTAGATTATACCATAAAAACCAAGATTTTTTATAATACTAAATTTCTGAT
>JBMNTM010000132.1:0-5048 GCA_050945735.1 Desulfosporosinus sp. | reverse complement strand
TGTTCTGGAACATATATCTAGTTTTATCTTGATGAATGGTATTGGATATGATATTTTAACCTTAAGATTATTAATCCGATTATTCGTTCGGTTGAGCAGAAAGTCTGGTTCGGATCGAAACTAAAGAGGATATATCTCAGATGGAATCAGTGCATATAAGAAGAGTGAAGAAAAAATAATCCGGTGTAACCTTTTGAGAAAGGCGATGTTTAAATATGAATGAGTACATATCCCAACGGAGCAGCGCGACCCGGAAATTAGCCAAAAAAGGACAAGCAATTCCCAAGACTAAGCAATTGCCAAACAGTTTAATGAATCGATTAATGAGCGGAAACAATACTCTTCCGGCCGGCGGGCAAAATCTTGATTCGTTAAAGAGCAGTATCCTCTCCCGGATGCCGGCCATGTCGCCACATGCTCCACGGATGCAGGCTCAAATTCCCGCGGCGGAAAACGAGGCGGAAAGGCTTTCCGCCAATATTCACGCTTCCACTCCGGACACTGTTAAAGTGGCCATGGGAAGTAGACTGGGCGCTGATTTTTCTTCAGTTCATTTTCACACGGACGCCGCTTCCGCCGCGAAGGCTGACGCCATGGGCGCCCTCGCCTATACGGCGGGAAATGACATCTACTTCGGCTCCGGCGGCTTCGAGGCTTCCGCCGCCGCCCACGAACTGGTACATACCGTGCAGCAGGGCGTCGTGGACGGCGTTGGCGTGAGTGTGCAAGCACCTTTGGGCGGGATACAGATGCTGGGCAATCCCGTTAAGTGGATGAAACGTAAAGTTAAAGGGCAAACGGTTGAGGAGCAGGAGGCGGAGGAAAAGCAAAAAGCGCAAGAAAAACTATTAGCTAAACAGAAAAAAGCGGAAATGAAACAGATCGCCAAAGAAAGGAAAGCGGCGGCTAAGGCTGATAAAAAATTACGCGGCACTCCTTACGGCGCCGAAGGCAACAAACGTAAGGGCATCGGTGAAAAACTGAAACACGCCGTATTCTCGACGAGCGACGCCATAGCGTCCCCTTTAGTGAATATTGTGGGCTCCCATCTAAAGACTCTTGACGACATAAATCTTAACAGCTCCGCTTTCAAGCAGCTCAGCACGTGGGAACAGGTCAAGCACCTTTACTCCAATCCTCTCGCTCATCTGCGTTCAGGTAAAAAAACTATGCAGGACTCTGTGAAACGCCATATGAAGAACAATGTCATGCCCCAGATTGAGGCGTTCGGGGCACAGCTCGAGATGGGAGAAGAAACACTTAATCCCCAAGACCAGGCGGCCGCTAATAAACTGACCTTGCAGGAAAAAATGGAAAAAGGGAAAAGCGCTTACTCCGGGAGAGGGGTGGTCAATCTCAAGCATGTGGACATAGCAAGCCAGGAGGCCGCCAGAGAAGCCAAACGCAAGGAGATGCTCAAGCAGCAGTACCTGCAGGAAAAAGCGCTTAAAGCCCAAGGGAAAACGGACGATCCCCTTCTAGATGACGCTTTGGCCAACACCCAGGTCAAAGATGCGATTACTCCTCCCAGTGCAGAAAAAAGAGCCGCAGCCGGTGAAGCTGCGACGAAAAATAGCCTTGCCGCTTTAAAAGCAAAATCTAACGCGTCCTTCAAAAATTACAACTTCAGCGCAGGCAGATCTCGAGCGATTGAGGCCAATAAAGCCCTCCTTGCCGGCCGCGCGCTGAAGCGTCCGGATATGACCGATCCAGGTAAAGGTTATGTCAAAGGAGGCTTCGACTATACCAGTCTGGTCGCTAAAATCGCTGACAAGGGCGTTGGCACCCTGGGAGAACAAGTAAGCGGAATTGGTGACAAGCTGCAAAGCCTCGAGGATAAACTCGAGCCTCATCACGTATATTTACATGGCCTGGGCGGCTTCACTGATGCGATGAAAACCGCATCGCCGTACGCCGCCGCTGTGGGTAATTCAGGTGGTATTGTCTCGGAAGGCATGGATGTGTTTAAAGAGGCGAAGAAGGCCCACGAACTACGTAAGCAGGGCGACACAGCCGGCACCGTGCAGCATGCTTTTGAGTCCGCTGAACACATGTTTAATATTGGCGGCAAAATAACTGAATCGATCGGTAACTTTGCACCCGTAAATTCAGTGCTGGGGTCAGTGACAGGCGGTCTCACATCGGGGGGCAGCCTTGGCGCCAATTTGATGAAGACGGGCGCCGGACTTACGCAGGGTATCCAGGGCTCCCTGACCGCTAAGCATACCGATCAACTGATGGACAAACGCGAATATGAGGCCCGGCACGGAAAAACTGTCTCCGAGGATGAGAAGAAGGTCTTGAAATCCGCGGCTCAGTTTAGACGTCAAGCGGATGTTGAACAGGCCTACGGTTATTCCAAGGCTGCGTCTGGCGCTCTTAAAGCCACCGGCGATGTTGTGAATATAGCAACTACCGCCTCCGGCGTGGGCGCGGTGCCTGGCGCGATAGCCGGCACGCTACTGGGCACGGCCGCGTCGGGAGTGGAATTTATCGGTAAGAAAGTAGCGGAAAACAAACTAAAAGATATTCAACACACCGTCGCCAATCAGGAAGTTAGTTTGGACAGCGCCGTCAACAAGCGTCTGAAGTCTAAGTACAGTGAAGAACAATGGCGGAATATGAGCGGCTACGAGCGCGAAAAGGCCAGAA
Source organism: Desulfosporosinus sp. (assembly GCA_050945735.1). GTDB lineage: Bacteria > Bacillota > Desulfitobacteriia > Desulfitobacteriales > Desulfitobacteriaceae > Desulfosporosinus. Next base: position 2,396 of record JBMNTM010000132.1, on the reverse strand, counting down.
AGAAAGAAGAAAAAGTACTGATGTACTATCACGGTCAGAAACAGGGTGATCTGGAACAGTTCACTATCGAAGAGAGCCAGAAGCGCGCCCGTTTCCTGACGGAGCAAGCCGGCCAGTCCACGGACAGCGGCGCTTTGGCCGAGCAGTTGATTAAAGGTTCGGGCTTGAAGAAAATGAAAGACGGCAAGTACAGTGAAAAGGCTGTCGGGCGCAAGCTTTATTCCAGAGACGGCAAGGACCTTGACGAGATGCATAAAGAACGCGAGCTGAAACTTGGTTCCGGCATTCAAGCAAAGTTGCGCAAACAGCGGGAAGCAAAAAAAGCGAAAGCCGCTAAAAAGGCTGCGAAAGCGCAGAAATCGGCACCAACTACGACACCGGCCCCGGCGTCAACTACGTCACCGCCCCCGACACCAACTACGACAACGACGACCCCGGCGCAAACTCTGGCGCTGGCAAAAACGATCCAGGACGCCGCCAAGAGAAAGAAAAAAGGAGCCTAGAATAAACATAAAATATTGTTTTTAGACCAGAATAAATAAGGCCTTGAACAACCCTAACTTTTAACCAGAATTAAGCGGAGAGAAGGCGCAAATGTGACTGGCCATGAATTAGTAAGACCGTATACGGAAGCCTTGGACGCCGAAATGAGGAGGCTCGGATATGATACCTTCCGGCGCACGGATGAAAACGGAATTGAACATGTCTGCTTCCTTTTACCCGTCAACGATAACGGTGAAAAAGTATTCACCGAGTTATGCGTTTTTGGGATGAATGAGTATTCTTTCTGTATGCAATTATATTCCACTGTGACCGGTAAGTTCGAGAACAACCTGACTGAACTGGAAAAGGCAATCTGCAATTGGAATCTGAATAGTTTTGGAACCTACGGTATCTTTTACCCCGCGCAGAATTTATACCACAGGCAGATTAATGTGCTGGACGCGAGTGATTCGCCGGAGAAAGCTGCCCGTTTAGCGTTTTACACCATCGCCATTATCCGGGAAGAGATCAACTCCCGGTTACCGGTCATTCTGGACTACATCAGCGCGGATATGGAAGACACAGATGAAACATCCGATGGTAGATAGGCTCGAGTAGCGCATAATTTCTCCAGGAGAAAAGTATCTTCCTAGTCTGGACTCCAGGATGCCAGATGTTTTTCTTGCTTGGAAGGCACAGAGGGACGGTTCTTAAAGGGTGACATTTGAAGCTGCAGGAGCCGCTGGTGGTGGGGTCTGCTCAATTTTGAGCAGACCCCCTCTTGCTTTTTCAACTTTGTTTTTTACATGATGGCGCACAATTCTAAACCTTAACTATCCTGAAAATTAAATGACTCTATGGCATGCAAACCGTAAGAAAAGATTCGCTATCGATTATTTTTCATCCTTCTGCTAGTGCTGCGTTGGCGGCATGGATATCTTACTTCAAAATAGTTTCCAAGACTAAATCTTTTCAAAATGAATATATTCTGCAACACGATACACTTAATTTAGGCGGTATAGATACTAACATATGAATGTGGTCTGGACATGCGTTTGCTTCTATGATTTCTACTTTTTTATATTCACACAATGTTCTTGATTATCTTTCCAATATCCCCTTTGATTTTTTCATATATTATCTGCCTGCGGTATTTCGGAGCAAATACTATGTGATATTTACAGTTCCATTGCGTGTGTGATAAACTTTCTGTATCCAATTGGATATCTACCTCCTTTGTTACAGTGCGGCTGGCGAAACCCGCACTATTTTAACAAAGGAAGGTAGATTTTTCTACTCATAGCTAAAGCTTTTTGGAACCACCTGCGTCGAGCTAAGATTTTGCCAGGTGTTGGAATGTTCATACTCAATCATATGTCTGTGGATATATGCAGTGGATATATGCATGAGTAAGAAGTCGGTCATATACAGCCGAGAGGTTGTATATGGGGGTAGATATCCTGCAAGGTCGAACGAATCATGAGTATAGGTTGTGACCTGCTTGATTATGGTCGGAAGATCATAGTCTGGTAATCAGCTATCTATACTGGTGTTAGGTAGATCATTACGTGCTCTTATTATTTGCCCTGTTCAATTTATTTCCCGACACTAATCCTTCTTGTTCAATTATACTTTGCCCTTCGGTCGACAATACATAATCGATAAAGTTCTTGACAGCACCGGCAGGGGCTGCTTTTGTCAGATAAAGGAAGGGGTGCTGAATCTTGTAACTGCCATTGATAATATTGTCAGTATTTACTTGAACGCCTTCTACTGATACTGCTTTTACGCTGTCATGGTAAGTTGTAAAATGAATTGCCCAAACATAAGAAAATAGAGTGACTCAAGTCAGAACCTCTGATAATGTTTTAAGTGACAAAACCTAAACATTTAGAGGAGGGTCCGACATGAGT
>JBMNTM010000131.1:0-5057 GCA_050945735.1 Desulfosporosinus sp. | reverse complement strand
TACAGAACTGGATCGGCGAATTACCCAGTTATATCAAGGCTTTATTCGCACAACCGAGGTGCGAAAGTTGAGTTATTTAGTATATCCTAACAATATTTAACTGTAACAAATAATAGATATGTTAGTCTTAATACAAAAAATGGTTCTTGACAAGGAGGGATGTCTATTAGACACTTTGTACATAGACTACTTGTTAAAGATTAGAATGAAATGCAAAAGTCTATAAAATAACGTTATAAGGTAAGGTGAGTATTATGCCGCTACCTGAAAATAACTTGTTGTTTGGCTTTGCCCCAAAATTGACAGATGAACAAAGGGAATATGTTGACGCAATATTTGATTATCAATTAGTAATGGTAAACGCCATAGCTGGAACTGGAAAAACCACTTTAGCTGTAGCTTGCGCTAAGATTTTACGAAAACCTCTAACCTATATATTTAATCCAGTCCAGGAATACTCAATGGGCTTTCGACCAGGTACACAGTCCGAGAAGGAAAGTATCTATCATCAACCCCTTATAGATGCACTCCTGGAGATTAATGAGAACCCTGTTCAGGGTATATATAATGAAGAAGTATTGGCAAATGAAGCATATCGTAGAAAGGTAAATGTAAAACGAGTGATGGATAACATCTGGTGTTATCCTATGAGCCCTGTGTTCCTTAGAGGAACTAATCTTAAAGACATGACCATTATCATTGATGAATGTCAGAATTTTACGGTTATGGAATTACGTAAGATTTTTACACGCATACATGATTCATGTAAGGTCATATGCATCGGACATTCAGGTCAAATTGACATTCCCGCTTCAAAGAGCGGTTTTGTTCCGTATATGGAACACTTTAAGGATCAACCTTATTGCAAAATTCTTACCTTAACTAAGAACTTCCGTGGGCAATTGGCGAATTGGGCAGACACCTTGCGATGCTAGTTACTTTAATTTCAATATAAGTCGTGGTATTATAACATATGAGTTTTTATGACGATTTTATGCTTTCTAGTATGTCTTCAGTTATATGTTTAAGGCCATAGACAATGTGCTGTGGCCTTAAACATATATACAACTAGGCTTATTTTGCTTTTATTTAATATCTATTAAATTTTACTTTATGGAGGTTATTATGGGAGCGCAAGTCAAGAGAATTTATGTTGAAAAAAAACCAGGTTATAATATTGAAGCTAAAGCCCTCTATGACGATTTAGTAGAAAGTTTGGGAATCAAAGGGTTAAAAGATATTAGGGTCATCAACCGTTATGATATATCCGGGATTTCGGATGAGGAGTATGCTCAGGCTCGTCCGATTATTTTTGCTGAACCGCCGTTGGATCTGGTGTTTGATGAGGAATTAATCATTCCACCTGAAGACCGTGTTTTTGCTATGGAATATTTGCCTGGTCAGTATGACCAGCGGGCAGATTCTGCTGCTCAGTGTGTTCAGATTTTAACTCAGAAAGAGCGACCCAATATTACTACAGCTAAAGTAATTGTAATAATAGGCCAAATTTCTGAGGAGGATTTTCAAAGAATAAAAGCCTACTGTATTAACCCTGTTGAAGCACGGGAAGCTTCACTGGAAAAACCGGAAAGTCTGGAATCTGAATTGTTGACTCCGCTGGATGTAGAAATCATTGAGCGTTTTATTGACATGTCACCGGTCGAACTGAAAGCTTTTCTCGAGGAAGCCGGTTTGGCGATGAGTTATGAGGATTTAGCCTTTTGTCAAGCTTATTTCCGGGATATTGAGAAACGGAACCCGACGATTACGGAAATTCGCGTGCTCGATACCTACTGGTCCGATCATTGCCGGCATACGACATTCAATACGCAAGTTGAAGAAGTTTCTATTTTCGATGGAGATTTTGCCCAGCCGCTAAACATTGCTTACCAAGAATATCTTGCTTCCAGAAATTATGTCTATGGCAACACCCCTTCTAAAGATATCTGTCTGATGGATATTGCCGTCTTAGCTATGAAAGAACTGAGGAAAAGAGGAGCCCTAGCTGACCTTGATGAATCTGATGAAATTAATGCTTGTAGTATTATAGTAAACGTCGATGTCGACGGCCAAAATGAAGAATGGCTGGTAATGTTTAAGAATGAGACCCATAACCATCCCACAGAAATTGAACCATTCGGAGGAGCAGCGACTTGTTTAGGTGGTGCTATACGTGATCCTTTGTCCGGCCGCACTTATGTTTACCAGGCGATGCGTGTGACCGGCAGCGGTGACCCCCGGACAAAACTGGAGGATACCCTTGCCGGAAAGTTGCCGCAAAGAAAAATTACCCGCGGTGCGGCTGCAGGATATAGTTCCTACGGTAATCAAATTGGAATTGCTACGGGACAGGTAGCGGAAGTTTATGATGAGGGTTTTATAGCTAAACGCATGGAAATTGGAGCGTTGATCGCGGCTGCACCGCGTAAAAATGTGGTGCGCAAAGTCCCGGAGGCGGGGGATGTCGTTGTTTTGGTCGGCGGAAGAACCGGTCGGGACGGATGCGGCGGTGCGACCGGCTCTTCCAAAGAACACACTTGTGAATCATTACTGACCTGTGGAGCAGAAGTGCAAAAAGGTGACCCGCTCACAGAACGCAAGCTCCAAAGACTCTTTCGTAATCCAAATGTAAGTACCTTGATTAAACGCTGCAATGATTTTGGAGCAGGTGGCGTTTCCGTAGCGATTGGGGAATTAACGGATGGTTTAGAAATTAACTTGGATGCTGTTCCAAAAAAATATGAAGGGCTGGACGGGACAGAACTGGCCATTTCCGAATCGCAGGAACGCATGGCAGTGGTAATTTCAGCTGAAGACTATGAGAAGTTTGTCCGCTATGCTGAGGAAGAAAACCTGGAAGCTACTTTGGTGGCAAGAGTTAGCTCTAACCCCAGGCTTAAGATGTTTTGGCGGGGAAAGACAATTGTTGATATTAGCAGGGAGTTCCTTAATACCAATGGGGTTAAGCAGAAAACAAAAGTTTTGGTGGAGAATCCCCATGCTGATCGCAACTACTTTAAGCGGTTGCCGGAAACGGTTGAGCAAAAATTGGCGGCAGTTACCGAAGACAGTTCTTGTATCAAAGAGGCTTGGTTAGATAATTTAACTGATTTAAATGTCTGCAGTCAAAAAGGGTTAGTGGAAATGTTCGACAGCAGCATTGGCAGCGCTTCTGTTCTAATGCCTTTAGGGGGTAAATATCAAATGACGCCGGCAGAAGGTATGGCGGCAAAACTGCCGGTGCTGACCGGAGAAACAAATACGGCAACCCTAATGACATATGGCTATAATCCGCAACTGGCTGCCTGGAGTCCCTTTCACGGTGCTTTATACGCAGTTGTTGATTCCGTAACGAAAAGCGTGGCTTTAGGCGGGGATTATCGCCGGGTACGGCTTACCCTGCAAGAGTATTTTGAAAAATTGGGCACTGACCCGGAAAAGTGGGGAAAACCTTTTAGTGCTTTACTGGGGGCCTTCTATGCACAGAAAAAGCTGGGTATTCCGGCTATCGGCGGCAAAGACAGTATGTCTGGTACCTTTATGGATTTAAATGTTCCGCCAACGTTGGTTGCCTTTGCGGTCAATCTTACCCAAGCAGATAAGGTCGTCTCTCAAGAGTTTAAAAAAAGCGGCAGTCAGGTTGTCTTGGTATCGGCTGTGCGCGATGCATATGAAGTCCCTGACTTTGAGCAGCTCATGAAGAATTATCTGAAGATTAATGAGTTAATCCACTCCGGGGTTGTCTTGGCAACGCATACCGTAAGGATGGGCGGGCTGGCAGCTGCGCTTAGTAAAATGTGCTTTGGTAACCGCATCGGGATAGCGCTGAACGATCAGACAGATCTTAAGAATTTATTTATAGCAAACTATGGTTCAGTCGTCCTGGAAATTGCTGAAGATGTCAATTTAGCAGATGTTTTCGGTGAGGTTGATTATCAGCTGCTAGGTGTTACTCAGGAAGAACCGGTGATCAGGGTTAATGGCGTAGATATTGAGCTTGATATTGCCTTGCAAGCTTGGCAAAAGCCACTGGAAAAGATCTTCCCTACCCAGATGGAAAAGGTAGCTGAACCGGTAGTAATAAGTTATAACCTTCGGAATACGCAGAAACCGTCTACTAAAGTGGCCAAACCGAGAATCTTTATTCCTGTTTTTCCTGGTACAAACTGTGAATATGATACTGCGCGGGCCTTTGAGAAAGCCGGCGGGGTGGTTGAAACTCTAGTAATCAAAAATTTAACTGCTGCTGATGTAGAACAATCCATATTTGAAATCGTAAAACGTATCAATCGGTCCCAAATTGTCATGCTCTCAGGCGGTTTTAGTGCCGGGGACGAACCGGATGGTTCAGGCAAATTTATTGCTGCTATGTTCAGAAATCCAAGGATTAAAGAAGCAATTTCAGAACTAATCAAACAGCGTGATGGATTAATGTTGGGAATATGCAATGGATTTCAAGCACTAATTAAACTGGGCCTTGTACCATACGGAGAAATCGTAGATTTAACTGAGGATTCTCCCACATTGACGTATAACAAAATTGGGCGTCATGTTTCCTGTATGGTTCATACTAAGGTTGTTTCTACCTTATCTCCTTGGTTTAGTGAGGTTGAACTGGGTGACATCCATACTCTACCAATCTCCGACGGTGAAGGACGTTTTGTGGCTTCTCAGGAAGTGATTCAGAAGCTGATCGCTAATGGCCAAGTTGCCACCCAATATGTCGACCTTGACGGAAACCCAAGCAATGATATTCCCTATACGCCGAATGGTTCTTACGAAGCAATTGAAGGAATAACCAGCCCGGACGGACGTATTCTGGGCAAGATGGCCCATTCTGAAAGAACGGGCAGGGGAGTGGCGATTAATGTTCCGGGTAATCAGTATCAGCCTATTTTTACCGGTGGAGTAAATTACTTCAGGAGTTAAGTTAATTAGGGGATGCTGAACAACCCCTTGAGATTTAGTTCATAACAGGTCTGGCTTGTTTAAACGAGCCTTGTAGCTTTCCTAAAAAGAAAACGTAAAAAGGGTAAAAAAGAACTCTGAGCCGATGC
>JBMNTM010000130.1:0-5069 GCA_050945735.1 Desulfosporosinus sp. | reverse complement strand
TATAAAGGATTTTTCTTTATTTTTCAGCATTTATGCGATATTTCTGCAGCTTTTAGCCAGTTTTTTCGATATAGCTCTTTGATTCTAAACTTGACAAATTGTTTATTATTTTATGCAACGACAGTGAATAAAGACAGGAATACCAGGAGGTGTGAATATGGGAGAAAAGGGATCAGTTCAGCAAATACCTGTCGCTCTGCTGTTGGAAACAGCTTATAAAGATGAAGTGTTGTCCGAAAAGATAGTGAATTCTTTCCCGTATCCCATACAAATTTTTTCCCCCGACGGTACATCGCTGATGATCAACAAGGCCGGAATAGAGATGTTTGGCATCCGCAAAGAAGCGCATGTGGGCATATATAATGTTTTTCAAGACCCTCTCGTAAGAAAGAACGGCGTTACGGACCAAGTGAGGCAGGTATTGACAGGGAAAACTGTCTACCTGAACAATTTCATTGGTTCCTATCAGGAAATAATTAAATATTTTAACGCCAAAGTTCGGGACATCGAAACCCTGCAGGCGGACATCACATGTTTTCCCCTGATGAAGCCGGATGGCACAGTGGGTTGCTTTATTGCCATTTTTATTATCAAAAAAGTATTCTGGTTCAGGGATGAGATTCAAAAAGGCAGAGATTATCTCAATAATCACTGGCGGGAGAAATATGACATTAAGAAGGTAGCGGAGGCGGCAAATTTAAGTAAACATTATTTCACGCGGCTTTTTAAAAAACATATCGGAATGACACCCCACGATTACCATATCAATATCAAAATACGCAAAATACAGGAACAACTGAAAAACCCCAAACTAACAATTTCTGAGGCGTTCGCTGCTTGCAACCTCGATTATCACGGGCATTTTGCCAGAGTTTTCAAAAAGAAAGTCGGGCTCTCCCCTTCGCAATACCGGAAGACGATAACACAAAAATAGTTCTGATAAGTTCATCCTACCCATTCGATACAAATCCTTCCAATTGATACAAATCGGACAAAAGGCTGACCATTATTTAGCCAGTCTCCTACACTACCGTACTAACCTTTCCGTATACAGCGATTGCAACGTTAGCACCTTAACTTTGCGGATAATATTCGCTGCGATAATGATATCCGGTTCGTTGGAATATTTCCCAGCCAATTAGGGACTTCAAAACTACACCGAACCTATCATTACAATGCCATAATATAAATATATCTGTTTTTATTAAACACTCACACATTCTCTAAAAAATTTATAGTTTACTACTTTATCGTTTAATAAATTTAATAAATTTGGTTATTTTCGGGAATAATTAAGTGAGTAAAATTTCTTTGGAAGGAGGTTGTTTTCTTGGAAGCAGGAGTACGTAATAATTTAACTGGTGAAATTGAAAGCATTAAGGTTGACGATATTATGGCCCAGGTAACTATGTGAGTCGGAGGCTGAATGGGTGATACACCCAGAATCACGTCCGTGATGACGCGAGAAAGCTTAGAAAATGCCGGTTTTTCTAAAGGTGATAAGGTTCATGCCCTAGTAAAAGCTATTAACGTAGTATTTGTAAAACATTAAATCCTATTTTAAAACTAATAAGCTGACAGATTATTTCTGCCAGCTTTTAGTTTTTAATATTAAGAACACCACCGGTAAAGGCTACTTCTTTTTCACGCTCTGTCCCAATTCAGGTCAGTTAATACTGCAATCATAACATAAGCCGCCACAAAAAATGACTACCAGGCAGGCAATTTATCGTTATTCAAATGAACAATTCAATAAAAAATACCATCAGGCATGCACCAATCGATACCTTAAATAGACTGGCACCACGGTAAGCAAGTATAATTGCAGCCACAAATCCAACGAAAGCAGACCATAGGCTTGCTGTTGCAGACAAGATTGCCGGAAAAGTCATAACTGCTAACGTTACATACGGAACATAATACAAAAATGAGCGGATAGTTATATTTTTAACTTGTTTTCGAATTAAAGTAAGCGGCAGCATTCGGATCAAATAGGTTACCACAGCCATCACTAATATATACAGATATACATTATGATTCATAGCTTTCACCTTTTGCGTTTTCGCCTTTTAGCGGGAATAAAACTGCCGCTATTCCAGCTATTACAACCGTCAGAATAATAATCCGAAAACCAGCAGAAATCTTGCTTATCAACGGAAGATAAGTAAACAAAAAACTTGCCGCCATAGATACCATAACCAACCCGGCAATTATTTTATCCGTTCTGGTCGGTGGAATGATTATGGCTATAAACATGCCATAGAGCGCAACACTCAAGGCACTGATAATTCCGGCAGGCAGAATACTGCCCGAAATCACACCTAATAATGTTCCCATTGTCCAGCCCGGTGCTGCAATACAAATAAGACCATATGTATAAAAGGGATTTAGTTTTCCAGCAACATGCATAGATACACCAAATATTTCATCTGTTACCCCATATGCTACTAAAAGCCGGTGAAAAAACGGTACTTCGGAATCAAGCTTTTGGGATAATGAAAAGGACATCAGACAATATCTGAGGTTAATAATCAACTGTGCAATGGCCATTTCGATGTATGGAACGCCTATTGTAATTAAACCCAGTGCGGCAAATTGGCCCGCAGAAGTTAAGTTAGTTGCTGACATCCAAGTAGCTTGAAAACTGGTTAAACCTGCATTCTTAGCCGCAATACCTAAAGTAAATGACACAGCAAGATATCCTAATGAAATGGGGATACCATCACGAATCCCTTTAACAAACCATATCCGATTACGCTCCATCTCACAAATCCTGTCTTTCTCCATAAATTCCAACTGTATTACGCCACATCATCATGATTTATGAATGATCTTTTCAGAAAACTGTTCGTATACTTTACGCAAGCGCTCATCGAGGAAAGCCAACGCTTTTCTCTTAATTTCTTCCGGAACTTGATAAGCCGCCTCAGCTATGCTGCCGGTTATGGCAGCAAGGGTGTCACTGTCTCCGCCAAGGGAAATGGCATTTCTTATAGCATCTTCGAAATCTACACCTTCCAGAAAAGCAGTAATCGCTTCGGGTACTGTCTTCTGACAGCTCACGTAAAACTGATAATTTTTGCGTATTTCATCAAGAGTACGGCTCAAGTTATAACTGTATTTACTCTCAATATAAGCTTTGATTTCATGCTTGGATTTTCCTTCCCGGGCAAGAAAAATGGTTGCCGCAGTAGCTTGTGCACCCTTAATGCCTTCCGGATGATTATGCGTTACAGCAGCACTGACTTCGGCATATTGCTCCACTTCCAAGAGAGTATCAAAGGCCCAGGCCACTGATGATACCCGCATAGCCGAGCCATTTCCCCAACTGTAGTATGGATTAGTATCCTCCGAAAACAACCAACTCCTAAAACGACCTCCATAGCCTGTATCCGGATACATCCGGCCATATTTCTTCATAGCTTGGATCAAGGCAGCAGCACTGCTGCCATTCATCAAACCTTCTGCAATGGCAAGCGTCATCACCGTATCATCAGTAAAAAAACATCCTGGACTGAAAAGCGGAAACTCCTTGGTTTTTATGTTGTTCCATTCGTAAACCGAACCGACAATATCTCCAATAATAGCACCAATCATGTTTTCCCACTCCTACACTTATATTTTTGAGTCTCACCTCCTCTCTTCCATCTTACTACGAAAACGCGATAGAATCGGGAGATTTGTGTTTGAATTGCTTTAACATTTGCAAAATCGGACACTATAAATATGCGGTGAATAAAGTGAAATGTCCTGTTGAATGTTGGTAAAATTCAATCCGCAATAACCCTGTTTGTGTTCTCTTGAGAATTCCGACAGGAGAAGCCGAAAACAAATATTATTAATGCTGAAGAGGATATTTTTATATTTATATAGGAAGGAAGTTGCAGGAATGAAAGCGATAACATATCAAGGAAGACATAAAGTTGAAGTGCAGGATGTTGAGGACCCTAAGCTTATCAATAACGATGATATCATAGTAAAAGTTACGTCTACTACTATTTGTGGTTCGGATCTCCATTTATTTCGTGGCAGAATTCCGAAAATGCCTAAAGGATTCATCATCGGACATGAGGCAATGGGTATCGTTGAAGAAATCGGCAAGGAAGTTAATAAGGTTAAGAAAGGCGATCGGGTAGTTGTTCCTTTTCCCATATCATGTGGTCACTGTTGGTATTGCACGCATGATTTATGGAGTCAATGTGATAATTCAAACGCCAACGGTGAAGTAGGCGGGATTTTCGGTTACAGTGAACTTATGGGCGGATATGACGGTGGTCAGGCTGAGTATTTAAGAGTACCCTATGCTAATATTGGCCCCAGGACAATCCCCGAAGAACTCACAGATGAACAGGTACTTTTTTTAACTGATATCCTTCCCACATCCTACTGGGGAGTAGAGAATGGCGGTGTTAAAAATAATGATACTATCGTCGTACTCGGCTGTGGTCCCGTTGGACTACTGGCACAAAAATGGGCGGCCTATATGGGTGCAAGTCGAATTATAGCAGTGGATAATATCGATTACCGGCTTGCACATGCCGAGAAATTCAATAAAGCGGAAGTGCTAAATTTTGAGGATTATGACAATACCGGAGAATATATTAAGGAAATAACACATGGTGGAGCGGATGTGATCATCGATTGTGTAGGAATGGATGGAGAAATGTCAACCATCGAAAAAGTAGAAACCATGCTGCGGTTACAGGGAGGTTCAAAGTCTGCGATTGAGATTGCCTCCCAGGCGGTACGAAAAGGGGGGACCCTATCTGTCGTGGGTGTTTATGGCGCAAGATATAATAACTTTCCGTTCGGAGACCTTTTTTCCAGAAACATCACCTTAAAATTAGGTCAATGTCCCGTGCATTCCTATATAGATAAAATCCTCGAGTTAGTAAAAACAAATCAGATTGATGCCACGGACATTATAACACACCGCATGTCACTGACTGAAGGAAAGAAAGCTTATGAATTATTTGATCAAAAACTTGATAATTGTATAAAGGTTGTATTAAATCCACAGTAAATCTCTCTAAAATAATGCTTTCATTACACGAACGGAACGATGTCAA
>JBMNTM010000129.1:0-5086 GCA_050945735.1 Desulfosporosinus sp. | reverse complement strand
GCATCGGCTCAGAGTTCTTTTTTACCCTTTTTACGTTTTCTTTTTAGGAAAGCTACAAGGCTCGTTTAAACAAGCCAGACCTGTTATGAACTAAATCTCAAGGGGTTGTTCAGCATCCCCTAATATAGCTGCGGCCTGTCGACCACTCTTCGGAGTATTCTAAAAGACAGATCGTCACTAGACGTACATAGGAATCCAGGCTGGGAAACACCCCAACGACGCTTGTACGTCTTCGAATTTCACGGTTAAGTCGTTCTAAGATGTTGGTCGAAGAAATCTTGCGGTCATCGATTCGTTCAAAGCCGTAGAACTGTAGGGAATCCTCAAGACCTGCTTCCAAGACATCAACGGCATCAGGATATTGGTTCTCATAAGCATCCATAAGGGCATTAGCATAGGCTTTAGCACTTTCAATATCGGGTTGAAGCCAGATCTGTTTAAGCTTTTCTGCAAATAAAGATTTTCCCTTTGCCGGAACGTGGGCCAGGATGTTGCGCATGAAGTGAACTTTGCAACGTTGCCAGCTGCAGCCCACAAAAGACCTTTGAATGGCCTTGACAAGCCCTTTATGGGCATCGGAAACGGCGAGCCAGACGTTCTTAAGTCCTCGGTCTTTGAGCTTCTCAAATAATGCTTGGTAAGTGGCTTCAGATTCTTCCTGCATTGGCTCTATGGCTAGTATGTCGCGGTGTCCGCTTTCATCTACACCGATGACAACTAAGACGGCCATGTTTCTGACGTGTCTGTTGTAACGAATCTTTTCGTAAAGGGCATCAACCCATAGTACGGGGTATGTCTTCTCCAGAGGGCGATTTCGAAATGCTGCAACCTGATCATTCAGTTCCTTTGTGATCTCTGAAACCTGGCTGCGGGATATGGAGTCAACGCCAAGGCTCTTGGCCAGCTTTTCAATCTTTCTGGTGGATACACCGTTTATGTAGGCTTCCTGAATGTCAGCCATGGATAGCTGACCCTTTTAGAATGGTAATTCTTCTAATTCAACATTCAAATTAATTTCATAATCAAATGCCCTTTCATCAGTTATGAATCGAAGTATCCCTTTCCCTTGAAGTCTGTAACTATTTAGCACTTCGTCTCCTCTCCATCTTGCAGCTAAAATCCGTGAACCCGACACTTTAATTTGTGCCCAAGATTTTGGCGCTAATTTTTTTACTGGTGGAGTTAAATAATATCTATGTCTACAAGGAACTATATCTGAATCAGTCTTTGGACATTCACTTTTATTTTGACTGTAGGACCAATTTCTTCCTGTATAGAAATAAATCGAGTGAATCTCTGGAGAAGAACGAGAATTATCATTAAATAGATCAAAAGTATGCTCTACAAAGCCTTTTGCAAATGTTTCACTAGTTTCTAAATGACCGCTTATTTTTGATTCAACCCTTATTTTTACATTTCTTATATTCTCTATTTCACTTTTGGCCCATTCTAAGCTTTTCTCAAGTTCCGATGCGGGCAGGTTCGGATTGCTCCATGATGATGCTTAGTTGCATGACTTATCACTCCAATTCCTTCAAAAGTTGATCAACGCTGCAACGCAAAGCCCTTGCTAACTTTTTCGCAACCTTCACCGAAGGTAAGCGATAATCTACTTCAATACTGCTTATCGTGGTTGTCGCTACTCCTGCGATTTTTGCCAATTCCTCCTGAGTCAATCCTCGCTGTTCCCTCCGGGCTTTTACATTGCTCCCAATAGCCATAACCTTCCACCTCCTTTGTGTTCAATGTGCGTATATTTTTTACCCTATTTGCATATAGCAAACTTAGGGTACTCTAGGTGTTTGCTATTTACTAAAACAATGTTGCCAATTACAACGCTTATCGCTTCTATGCGCGACGAGTCCTACCAGCCTCAGCCAAACAGAACAACGATGATACCTAAACGCAATAGTAAAATGCGCAAGCTCAGCTTTCCAAACGGAAAGGACAAGCTCGTACAAGAGACAGTCCGCATTATCCTGGAGTGCATCTACGAACCTACCTTTTCTGACCTCTCTCACGGCTTCCGGCCAAAACGCTCTACTCAAAGTGCCATAGCCGAGGTTGAAACATGGAAAGGTACGATCTGGTTTATCGAGGGTGACATCTCCACCTGTTTTGATGAAATTGACCACCGCATTCTGGAAACAATACTCCGCGAACGTATCAGTGACCAACGTTTTATCCGGCTTATTAATATAATTCTCAAGGCTGGCTACTTCGACATGCAACACATTCTTCAGGGAACCAAAACCGGAAACGCACAGGGCTCCTGTTGCAGTCCTATCCTCTGCAATATCTATCTTGATAAGCTGGACAGATTTATGGAAAACATTATTAAAATGGACACCACAGGGAGCTACCGCAGGCAAAACCCTGACTATGCCAAAGCACGATACCAATACAAAAAAGCAGTCAGCAACGGCAGTGATCCGAAAACCATTAAGCACCTAAAGGATGAAATGAAAAACTTGCCATCCAGTGATAGACACGACCCCAATTTCCGCAGAGTAAAGTATGTACGATACGCCGACGATTTTCAGATTGGTTTGATTGCTTCCAAGGCCTATGCAGTTAACATGAAGCAGAAAATCAAGGAGTTCCTGAAAAACGAACTCTGCCTAAGGTTGAATGACGAGAAAATCAAAATTACACATGCCGCAGATAATGAAGTGACCTTCCTCGGATATATCATCCACAAAGGTGATATCAAACACGGAAAATTTCAAACCAAGCCTTTTGACTAGACTATCCGTCTTTACATGAATACGGATGGTATCCTGAAAAAGCTACGTGAAAATGGTATGTGTAAAGGCAACGGTTATCCCACTGGCATCACTCGCCTCCTTAGAGAATTTCCGGAAGAAATCATCAAGTACGGCAACCAGGTACTCCGTGGACTCCTGACTCAGCAGCGTGGCTGCGCTAACTTCCATAATGGTGCGTACATCCAATACATCGTGCAGTTTTCAATAGCTAAAACCCTGGCACGCAAATTCGACATCAGCATTAAGAAAGTGTTCGCCCGGTACGGCAAAGCTCTCAAGGTCAATTGCACAAATGACAGAGGTATAGCCTGCTCAATCAGGCTGATACTATATAAATTTTTTGCGAGACAAAAGGACTTCTTCGGTAAAATCAAGTTGGCACTCAAATCATTCCTGTTCCTGCCCAAGTTCAACTTGATGGACCCGCTTGCCCGTGTGTGCTACATCTGCGGTAATCCACAGTCCCATGTCAGCATGTATCACAGGAAAACGAAGAAGAAGCTCGACAAACCCTATTCACCGATTGTAACTGTCATGCTGAGCATCAATCGGCGTCAAATACCCCTTTGCGGAAACTGTTTTGCCAATGTCGAAGCGAACAGGTTTCAGCTTAATCAGTTAAAACGACGATAACCCATTTGGAATATGGAGAGCCGTATGCGGTGAAAGTCGCTCGTACGGTTCGGGAAGGGGCGGGTTACTTTGTTAATCCGCCTATTTCATTCCATAACAAAAATTATCCAACATAAACAAGAGACTAGGCCGTCCAAAAAACGTCCTAGCCGGGCTAAACGCTCACTGTTTGTCCCGGGACCATAGGCATATCCTTCGGTCCCCGCTCGGCCACCTGCATTACTGCGAATATAAATATGGATATCAGCTTTAAAATCATAGACCAGAACCTCTTCGAAGTACTTATCAGGGGGGTGCTCAAAATTGAGCCCCCCTGATAAGTGTGTCGATAGTCCTTCTCGTCGGTATCCTTCAGGTTCCTGACAGCCTGGTCATCGTAATCAATAACAAGCCAATCGCCGCTAGAAAAGAAAAAGCCTATATTATCGCCGAAGAATACAGGTACTATCGCACAACCTACGGAAATACTTTATACCAAAAAAACGCGCCTAACATCAAGCAGGAAAACGAGCAAGACATCGGCCATATTTGCCGGGATATTACTTTTTATGTTATATGACGTTTCCTGCCCTGCAAAGCCAGAGCCTCCATGGACTGCGCTCCCCTGGTAGCTCCAGTTGCTGCACATTATAGGAAAAATGACATACTTAGTCAGTAATTGTTTTTATCTAACTCTACCAATTGAGATTGTGCTCTCAACAGAAATAGAATTTTATTGAATATATCCTTTTCAAATTTGCTCAATCCATCTTTTTGACCAAATAAACAATTTTTTGGACATCTTCTCAAAATCAACAGCACCGCCATGCTTCAAACTTAGATAAGTTTGGATAATTTCCTTTTCTTCAGAGCATATAACATCCAGCAAACCTTCTAGACGGGTAATATACTTGCCTGTCTGTTTGAAGCAGATTGCTTGTTCCACAAAAGATGCAGACTTATACAAACCTCTCAAAACCTCTTCACTCTTATCGCACAGCATATTGTGGACACATCCATGATAGATATTGCAAGCACCAATTTTGATTGCTCTATCTACTGCAACACCGTCAATATGTAACAACAGTTCATCAAGACTTCCTTTTATTGGCTTCGTATCATAGTAGAATTGGAAAAGGTCTGATGTTTCCCAATTCAGGATTACGTCTTTGCTCGATAAGAAACCGCATATCAATTCTCTATGAGGAAGTGTATCCAGCATATTGTTATAGGATTGAATATCCGAAAAGGACAGTTTATCGAGTATTACAACAATGTCGATGTCGCTTGTTTCTGTTGCTTCGCCACGACCATAACTTCCTTGCAGACCAACAAACCACACTCGTTCTCCAAAATTCAATTGTAATGCCTGTAAAAAGCTATTTCTCCATGAAGTAATTTCAATCATATTAATTCTCTCCTACAAAATTTAAGTTTATGTTCCGATTTTGACGCTCTGCCCCCATAAAGAAGAGGCGAGAGCCGGAGCACTAAGCAAAAGAAGCTATTGTAAAGCTAAAGGCAGGGAGAATCCGCAGCTTCCTCCTGCCTTTCCTGCTATCCCATGCAATTTACAAATACTCAACTTTCGCACCTCGGTTGTGCGAATAAAGCCTTGATATAACTGGGCAATTCGCCGATCCAGTTCTGTAGTTGACAAATCAATGCTTCATTATCTCTGGATTTACCGATGAGCAAATCCTGTA
>JBMNTM010000128.1:0-5089 GCA_050945735.1 Desulfosporosinus sp. | reverse complement strand
CTCTTTCAAGTCTCGATTCT
Organism: Desulfosporosinus sp.; assembly: GCA_050945735.1. Classification (GTDB taxonomy): domain Bacteria; phylum Bacillota; class Desulfitobacteriia; order Desulfitobacteriales; family Desulfitobacteriaceae; genus Desulfosporosinus. The sequence goes on along the minus strand of JBMNTM010000128.1, from coordinate 5,069 downwards.
ACTCCATCAAGTTTATTTAGAATGAGCCCAAACATTTCTTTAATTTCTTTCTCCATCAGTACACCACCTTACTAATTCCAAATTATACCATCTCAAGTATATCTCATCAAGTAAATCCGTCATGATAAATCCCTTCGCGATTTGGTGTTTTAATCCGTATGGGCAATTGCCACAGCACCTTCAGACATCCCAAACCCTTGAACATTACAAATCGAAGGGTGAATGACAAGCCAATACGTCCTATTCGGATTCAAGGATACCTTTGGCACCACCAGCAACTCAGTTGGCCCTTGGGGTTCAAATTCTGTCGCTATTCTCTCGCCCGTTTCGCTGTCAATCAGCTCCAGGCTTGTACTATTTACGCTTTGCCAATCAACCGCACCATTAAAGCGTACCGTGAATTTCTTATCAAGGGGTATCGCCGACAACTCACTGGCCTTACGATAAGTTGGATAATAAAGAGCATAACGCCCCTTTTGTTGGTTGGCAGGCATCGAGTTTGCAAGTTCTCCCCAAGCCTCCCAATAATCGTCCGTTTGGGCTTTGGCCAGTGCCTCTGTTTCTCCTGCTAACATCAGTTCCGCTGCCTTTAGTGGGTCTGCCTGCTTTATTTCCACATCCGGAGTAACCCCAACCTGATCAATCTCATGTCCGAGCGGGGAGTAAAAGCGGTAAACAGTCATTTTTAGAATACCACCATTCGAAAGGGTAAACATACTCTGGACTGTCCCTTTTCCATAGGTAGTAGTCCCTGCAAGTCTACCTTTTTGATGATCTTTAACTGCCGCCAAAAGAAGCTCAGCAGCACTGGCGCTGTTCTCATTGGCTAGAAAGATGACCGGTTGACTCAGGACAAACTTGGGATCTCGTGCTTTATATTGATAAAAAGTACCTGTTCGGTCTTTGATTCTTACTATTACATCCGATCCAATGAAATAGCCTGTAAGATCTAAGGCCGAAAATAAATATCCTCCCCCATTATCGCGCAAATCTACAATCCAGCAATTAATGTTTTGAGTTCTTAAGCGGTTGACCACAGTCTCAAATTCCGTCTTTGTCTCAGTGCCAAACGAATTCAAATCCAGATAACCGATGTGTCCTGCCAACACTTCTCCCGTTACTGTCGGTTCAGAAATTGCTCTGCGTGTAATTGTATAATCTTTGAACTCCGTTCCCCGCTGCACACTAATTTGGAGCGTGCTGCCTTCCAGTCCGCGCAGGATATTCACGGCTTCGTCCGGTGACAGCCCAGCTAACGATTGTCCAGCTGCCCGTACAATCAAATCTCCCGCTTTCAGTCCGATTTCCTCGGCTGGTGAACTGGAAATAACGGATACCACTCTCACTCCCGCAGCCTCCATATCGATACGGATCCCGATACCCGTAAATTGCCTATCGATGTTCCCGATAAAGTCCTCGTATTCATCCGGTGAGAAATAGTCGGTATATGGATCTCCGAGCCGTTTCAGCGTCTCGTCCACGGTCGGGGCAGTTAATACCCCAGTTGAAACTTCGTCCACATATTGATTTAGAATTAATGCCCGAATTTCCGGCAGAACATGGCCATCCGCAGCCAGGACCGATGCTGAAGTACTCAGTATTAGGATTAAGGCGAGCATCAGGGTTATAAAAATGTGACCGACTGCTTTTTTCTGTAAAAATTTTGCAGGCATCTTCTCTAAGTTCTCCCCTCCAGAGTTTCAAACTCCACCTTATTAAAATTCGACACACTACTGGATTTACCTTTAATTATAATGTGTCCACATCCAGAAAACCACAACAAATATCATCTTCCAGGATCTTATAGACCAGCCTGTGATGGATATTGGGCTAAATTTAAAGGATCCCCGCGTCCGGGGATCCTGATTGCGCAAGTCAATGGTTCAAGGGCCAACTGACCTACAACAATAAATTAGCAGTAATTATTTGAAAAGTCAAGTTCTATCAGTTTTATCAGATAGCTAACAGTTCTTATCTCCCTCTTCTTTAAGAGGGAGATAAGAACTGTACAGCTCCTGGATAACGATTTCTAACCGTCAGGCGGAGTAAAACTCCGTCTGACGGTTAGAAATCTGTTTAAACTTATTATTATCATTTTAGTATTTCATTCTATTTACGTAACTCACGACATCCGGATTTTTCTTCTCCCAAGCTGCTTGATCCTGACGTGTCTTCGCCAAATGCGCCTCAATATTGTCCGGCGAGATCAAGATTCCAAAATCAGCCGGAACCTTGTCGGACTGGGGATTAAACATCCGCTCCAAAACCAGGTTTCCTACCGGTTTCTTATAATGTGTACTGTCCCAAAAATTTTGTATAGTTTCGCTGATAGGCTCCGTAGTTATTTCTGTATAGCCTGAGAAATCCCAAACCGGTGTCAAAGCGGACACCTCTTTTTTCCATTCCTCAAAGACCGGCCATAACCCGGCGACCTTAATGGCTTCCCACAAAGTAGCATGCGCAGGAGAAATATAGGCGATAACCTTAATGTTATTCTCCTGACAGAGACGGATGAGTTCCCGGTAATTATCCATAGTTAACTGATAGGACCCGAAGTACTGCTTGGAGTATAGATAGGTTGATAACTCCCGGTCAAAGGTTTCCTGGACACTTAAACTCTGGACATGATGGCGTTTGATTCCCGCATCTGTCAGCAGCCCGTTCTCCTCCACCAAGGGCGTATCCGGATGTTCAAGATTATACCCTAGTGTATCCCAACTTGACTGACAAGCGTCCCAGGAAAACAGGGTGTTAAGAGTATCGTCAAAGGTGATATGGCGCTTATTCAGCCGGTCAGCCGAAAAGTCTGTTCGTCCCTCATGATAAGCATTAAACGCGTAAAAATCGAGACCAATCACCACTTCTTGAAGATCTGGTTGATTGTATATAGCATGTTTAAAGTATGCAAGCATTTCTGTAGTATTGATTGCATTGAGGCTTAGATTATAGGCGGTCTTGCCGGTTAGTATCTTATAATACTTGGGGTCCAGTCCAAAGAATGCCCGCGAACTCCCGAGAAAAATCTCCTGCGGTTTGAGTCTCTCCAGATCAATAGCCCGAAAAATGCGCTGATGTGTGTACTTTTCACTCTTGTGGGCATTGACTCGCTCCAGAGCCGGCGAATTCCAGATCCCGTAAGGGTCAATAAACATGTTAAACAAGCCCACTGCAGCCATTAGACTGAGTACACCAGCAAGGAGCATATAGTTCCATTTTCTAAAATTTCTCATAGAGTACTTCCATCCTTAAAACTGAAAATACAAAAACTCAGTAACATGAGTGAGCTGAAGCAAACTCACGACCAGGACAAGACTTACCAATACCGCCCATTGCCAATTTGGACGAAAGCGGGAAACGAACTCCCCCACATTAGGACATTTCGCCACGAACAATAATAAACCCATTAATGCCAAGACCTCTGTCTTTCCCCCAACCAGCTGCTGAAGCCCCGCAAAGTCGATTCCCTTAAAGCCAAGCATAGTCTGAACCAATGCCAGAGCATCCTGCACAGTCGCAGCCCGAAAGAATACCCAGGCAAATACAACTGCTAGAAACGTGACGACCCAGGCCAGGCATTTGGGGAGCTTTACCCCGAATTTCCGCCATGTGTGATTAATCACAAGATACAGACCATGCAGCCCGCCCCAAATCACATACGTCCATCCGGCCCCATGCCATAATCCCCCTAAAAGCATCGTAATCATTAGGTTACGCATTTTCTTCCCCTGCCCCTGCCGGTTTCCGCCGAGCGGAATATAAAGGTATCTTTTCAGAAAGGTTGAGAGTGTCATATGCCAACGACGCCAGAATTCAATAATCGAAAAGGATTTGTAGGGAGAATCAAAGTTCAGCGGTAAGCGGAGATTGAGCAGCAGCCCCAATCCGATCGCCATCTCCGAATACCCGGAAAAGTCAAAGTAAAGCTGAAACGTATAGGCCAGTGCTCCGGACCAGGCCTCGAAAAAACCAACGTTTCCTGCCTGTTCAAAAACAGGCTTAACCCAAGGAATCAAGGAATCAGCGATGACCACTTTCTTAAAAAGCCCGAGCGCAAAAACAGTCAGGCCGAGGGCAAAGCTCTTATGGGAAAATACAAAATGCTTAGCCCGTTTGAACTGGGGAATCATGTCCTTATGATAAAGGATCGGCCCGGCGATCAGATGCGGGAAAAAAGTGACAAACAAACTGTAGTATAAAAAGCTGTAATTTTTTGTCTCCCCACGGTAGGCATCCACGAGGAAAGCAATTTGTGTAAACGTAAAAAACGAAATCCCCAGAGGGAGAATTATCCCCGGCAAAGGTATTGCTGTATCAAAGGCGGCATTCCAGGAATGGAGAAAAAAATCCATATATTTGAAATACCCGAGCAGTCCTAAATCGACGAGAAGTGCAAAAAACAAATGGACCTTGCTTCGAGTCTTCTCCAGCAGACTGCCCATCGAGTAATTAAAAATCATCGATAAGAGCAGGAGCGGTAAGTAACGAATATCCCAATAAGCATAGAAGACCAGCGAAGCAACAACCAAAGAAGCAGTGCCCGCTTTATGTAAACCTTTTCTGGCGAGGGTAAAGAAAACAAGGAGAGTCAAAGGCAAAAAAACAAAAATAAAACTATAGGAGTTAAATAACATAAAAAAGCCAGCACCCTTTCGATAGGATCATTCAACTTCCTTTAAATATAGCTTTATTTATTAATGAACGCAACCAAAAAGCTTTTTTCAATCCCGACAGAAATATAAGCCGCCTGACACCAAAATGAAAGCCACCTGACTTCAACAGGCGACTTTCATTTGGTTACAGAAACCGTAATAAAGGATGGTATTTAAAAATTATCTTAATAACTTTCTACGGAAATAACATCATCATCTAACTTGTTCAATTTTTCCAACACCAAACATATCCAAAAACGTCAGCATATTCGGTAACGCGTAAGTACTTCCAGCCGAATCCAGTTGAATATTACCCAACAGTACAGCCTGTTGTTCCGCATCCAGATTCACGTAGTCATCCATTTTGAAGCTAAGATACTGCCCGGTAATATCATTTTTGTCATAGATTTTATTCATAGT
>JBMNTM010000127.1:0-5237 GCA_050945735.1 Desulfosporosinus sp. | reverse complement strand
AAAGCCGAACGGAAATGGCTTTATAATTTTACTAAGATCTACCGTTATTGTATTCTCACGGTGACGATTGATCAGGATAATGATTTCTTCATCGTCTCCGGCCCGAGTAAAACCGTAAATATCCGGTTCAAAGAAAAATGACTTAAAATCACCCGTCTGCAGTACTTCATATTCAGCGCGCAAGCGAATAATTCGTTTATACCAAGCTAAGATTTCTCCGTCTTCTCTGCCCCACGGATAAGTCCCCCGATTATAAGGGTCCGCATATCCTTCCACGCCCGCTTCATCGCCATAGTAAATACAAGGAACCCCCGGAAATGTCATTTGCACCAAACTTAAAAGTTTTAGCCTTGAAATTGCTAATTGTCGGGCTTCCGGAGAAAGCCGAAATATTCTTTGCTCTGTTTTAGTCAAACTCTGTTCTGGTGGAGCATCGGCTAAAAGGGTTAAAATGCGGATGGTATCATGACTGCCAATTAAATTCATGGCGGCATAAAAGTTTTCCCGGGGATAATTTTCATACAAACTCATAATTTCCTGGTGTACTTCCCTTGAATCACAATGTCCGAGAATAAATCTCAGGAAACTGGTTCGAAAAGGGTAATTCATCGTCGAATCCAGTTCATTGCCTAACAAATATTCACGTTGTTTACCATAGCTTATTTTATTTGAAGCGTCTTCCCACACTTCGCCAATCAATACTGCATCCGGACGAACGCTCTTAATCGCTTGTCGAAGTTCTTGAATGAATTCATCAGGAAGTTCATCGGCAACATCTAATCGCCATCCTGCAACCCCAAGATTTAGCCACTTATGAATGACACTTTCTTCCGAACCATAGATAAATTGTCTGTAGGAAGGGTTCATTTCGTCCACTTCCGGAAGAGAATCAACCCCCCACCAGCATTCATACCCTGGGGAATAAGGTCTAAATTTATACCAATTATAATAAGGGGAATCCGCCGATTGGTAAGCCCCTACACCTGGGTAATTATTAAACTTGTTGAAATAAATACTGTCACTTCCGGTATGGCTAAATACTCCATCCAGAATAATAGAAATCCCGTGCTGTTGAGCAGTGGTGACCAATTGTTTGAAAACTGAATCGTCTCCATACATCGGATCGATCCGAAGATAATCTGCCGTATCGTATTTATGATTACTCGCAGCCTCAAAAATTGGATTAAAGTAAAGAATGCTTATCCCTAATTCTTTTAAATAAGGTAACTTTTCAAGTACTCCCTGCAGGGTTCCGCCAAAAAAGTCCCAATCAGTGACGTTGCCCTGCTCATCCTTTATATAAATTGGCGAATCAGACCAATTGGCATGCAACAGTGTATTTTTCTTTGGATAGAAGGTAAACCCGTTAGTACGATGGTTGAAAAAACGATCTACAAAAATCTGATACATCACCCCTCGTTTATACCACTCAGGGACAGCTGCCGGCTTGTGAACTGTAATTTGATATGCAAATGGTTCTTGATTAAAGAGACTTCCCTCTCCGCCAAGACTCCTTATGTTATTTCCATAATAGAAAGTTTGAGCACCAACTTGAATAATAAAATAATACCAGATTAAACCAGGCTTCTGCGGTACTTTATATTCTACCTCATATAATTCTCTTTCTTCATAATCCGCTAAGGATTTTGGCTCGAACTTTGCTATTTTGTTATTTCTTATCTTCTTAATAGTTTGAATCATGGGAAGATTTAGCTCCCAATCTTTTCCACTAAGATGCAGCAGGCAGGCTTTAACCGGTACTGCAGAAAACGTTCGCAAACGAAAAGTAATTGACTGTCCACATGTCACTGCACCAAACGGTTCGCGGTAATATAAATCGTGGGAATTATGATAGGCGTTAAATTTCATCATAATAAAGACTCATAGATTTTGATATAGGAATTGGCGGATCTGTCCCAACTGAAATCACTTTTTAATGCATTCTGACATATCTTGTCCCAAACAGGCTTATTATTATAGTATATTCCCACAGCACGCTGCACCGCGAATAAAAATTCATGAGCATTATAATTGTCAAAACTAAATCCATTGCCTGAACCGGTTATTTCATTATAAGGTACGACTGTGTCCTTTAACCCTCCGGTTGCGCGTACGATTGGAACCGTCCCATAACGCATAGCGATCATCTGAGAAATACCACAAGGTTCAAAACGAGATGGCATCAAGAACATATCTGCCCCTCCATAAATCTGATGCGCTAGTTTATCCGAAAATTCCAATCTTATGGCAAGTTTTTCCGGATACTTTGCGGAGAAATAACGTAACATTTCTTCATATCTATGTTCTCCTGTTCCCAGGATCACCATCTGAACATCAAGTTCAAGAATTTCTTCAATTATGTGGGCTAATAAATCCAAACCTTTCTGATCAACAAGTCTGGATACTATCCCAAGCATTGCTATATTTCCCCTAATCGGCAATCCTATAATACTTTGTAAGTGTTTTTTATTTTCTTCTTTAGCAAAAGGAAAATTACTATACGGCCTGACCAGATAGGGATCATTCATCGGATCATAAACCTCGTAATCAATGCCGTTAAGGATTCCCATAAGAAATTTACTTCTCATTCTTAATAGCCCATCAAGTTTTTCCCCATAATACGGATTTTTTATCTCCTCTGCATACGTCGGACTTACTGTCGTAATCCGATCTGCATAGAGTAGCGCTGCCTTTAAAAAATTAATCGCTCCATGAAACTCTAAGGTAGTTTCCGTAAAATACTCCATACCAAGACCCACAATATCAGTAAGAACCTCTTTAGAAAAAATCCCCTGATATTTTAAGTTATGAATGGTAAATATTGTTTTCAAGGGATAACAAAGGGGCTCGCGACAATAAAACTCTTTAAGCATCAGCGGGATTAAAGCAGTATGCCAATCATGACAATGTATGATATCTGGTTTAAAACCTGGTATATGAATTAAACTTTCCAGAGCAGCTCTGGAAAAAAAAGTAAAACGCTCCGCATCATCAAATTCCCCATAAATGCCTGGGCGAAAAAAGTAATACTCATTATCTATGAAATAATAATGAATCCCCCGATAAATTATTTCCTCCAAACCACAATATTGTTGACGCCAAGCAACTTGAACATTGAAATGGGCTAAATGTTTAAATTCTTTTTGAAAATTCTCGGATATCAAACTGTACTTTGGTAAAATAACACGTACATCCACACCTTGTTTATGCAGAAATGCAGGTAACGAACCCATTACTTCACCCAAACCACCAGTTTTTACAAAAGGCTCCGCTTCTGCAGTGACAAAAACAACTTTCATACTCTCACGCCTTTCAAAGTCTAGATCACAGTGCTTTTTAGGACAACTAATGGATTATTCAAACTACCTTTAATCACATTTCCTCCGTTAACCCTTACCGATTTATCGAGAATTGTATAGTCTGTTTGAGCATGCGCATGAATATGGCATTTCGGGAGGATTATGCTATTTCTGATCTGACATCCTTGCTCGAGAATTACACCTCGAAAAATAATTGAGTTAACAACTTCGCCTGCAATAGAGCACCCACTGGCGATCAATGAGTTGCTGACTTTTGCATGTGAATTATATTGAGTGGGGGGGTTATCCTTTATTTTTGTATGGATTTGATCTGCTCCCAACAATAATTTTTCTCGCACTTTTTGGTCCAGAAGTTCCATACTCCTATCATAGTAATCCTTAAGCGTGCGTATCATCCCAATTAACGTACGAGTTGGAAAACCATAAATTTTGAGGATTTCCAGATTTGAGGCAAAGATATCAATTATGTCAACATACCCGGAATACTTTTCCACAATATTTAATAAAATTTTTCGCTTAATTATTAATATATTCACAAAGTAGGGATTATTTTTTGCCCTTTCGAAAACTTTTTGGTTTTTTATCTTTGAAACTTTATGATCCTGATCCATTTCAAGTATCTTCTTATCAATCGGATCACGCAAGTTATCGCACTCTTTATAAATCAGGGTAACATCGGCCTGCTTGCGGTTATGAAATTCCAGCACATTTGTAAAATTTATATTGTATATTTGATCACCACTGCTAATGATCACATTTTCCGCAAATTCCTTTTGCAAATAGTCTATATTATTGTGTAAGTCCTTAACATAAAACATGTGACTATTTCCTGATAAGCCATGGATCTCTCCGGGCAAAATAAACAGCCCTCCATTTTTCCTATCTAAAAACCAGGCTTTACCTGCTCCCAAGTGATCTAAAAGTGATCGATAATGGTGTGAAGTAACCACTCCAATAGTTCTTATCCCAGAGTTAACCATGCTGGATAACGCAAAATCGAGAATTCGATATCTTCCTCCAAAAGGGACTGCGGCTATTGGCCTTTTTAGGGCAAGCCCTTGTAAGTTATCAGATGCGCTATTAGCATAGATAATCCCTATAGCGTTTGGCATCTTTTCACCCTCCCTTCTACAAAATTTCTTTTGGATCTATCTTAGGTTTTAAAAACATTCTCACCGGCTTGGATTACCGAACCCGTAGGTAATAAATGAAATCCTTCAATAACCGTGATCCCTTCTTGATCAGGAACAACTTTTCCCTCAGTACCAACCATGCAATGGCTCATAATTTCAGCGTTATCCCCAACAATCGCCTTATGAATAATGGATGCATGGTGAACCTTTACGTAAGGTAATAAAATCGAATCAGTTATTTCTACATCTTTACCTATGTAAACTCCAGATGCTAAAATTGAATTCGTCACCTTACCATGAACAATACACCCATTACAAACCAGACTGTTCTTTATTTCTGCTGTGGATCCCACATAGTGGGGGGGTAGAATATCTTCATTCGAAAAAATTGGGAACTTAGGATCAAAAATATTAAGAATGTGTCCCTCTCTTAAGGACTCCATATTAGCCTGATAATAACTTTCAATTGTACCAACATCTCGCCAATAACCCTGAAAATGGTACGCATATACCCGTCTGCCTTGTTTAAGTTGCTGAGGAATAACATTCTTCCCAAAGTCATTATCTGAATGCATGTTTCTCTTATCTTCAATTAATGCTTGCTTTAGGACCAACCAGTTAAAAATGTATACTCCCATGGAAGCAAGATTACTATCCGGTTGAATAGGTTTCTCCGTAAATTGCGTTATCCGCGCATTCTCATCGGTTGTCAGAATACCAAACTGAGAAGCCTCTTCATAAGGAACTCTAATAGTCGCAAGGGTAATATCCGCATTCTTTTCCT
>JBMNTM010000126.1:0-5245 GCA_050945735.1 Desulfosporosinus sp. | reverse complement strand
CATCTTTTTTCATTAACTGAGCAACTTCAACAATTGAGGTATCTGGGGTAACCCACTCAACTGAACTTGTCATTACATCTCGAACCTTCATATTTCAGCCCTCCTATGACTTCTTTCTTGATTTCTTGGATAGTATAAACACATCCGCTAAAAAGCATACAAGATAATTCTGTAAGCCTTTTAATTATACTTTAAAATACATTTATCCGTATTTCACCTATCATAACCATTAGGACTGATCATAACATAAGGACAGATCCAATGTTTGACATTGGATCTGTCCTTATGTTATAAGTGATTGATGGGTATATTGAAGTGTAGGAGGAATAAAAAATGCATCAATATTGGTTCTATATAGGAAGTTTTCCTATTCGTGCCTATGGAACGTTATTTGCATTGGCCTTCATTGTAGGAGTAGGTATAACACTATATTTTGCCAAAGCTGAAGGACGATCGGAATATTTAGAACCAATTATGGATTTGGCACCTATTTTGCTTATTTCAGGATTAATAGGAGCGCGTTTCTGGCAGGTGTTCTTTTTTGATTGGGCATTTTATCGCCAGCATCCGAGCGAAATAATTGCCATTTGGCATGGGGGGCTTTCGATCCAAGGTGGCGTGGTCGGAGCATTAATAGCCGGTGGAATTTACGTTATAATAAAGAAATTACCATTCTGGGAATTGGCAGATTTGGTTGCCCCAGGACTTATACTAGCCCAAGCAATCGGAAGGAATGCAAATTTTTTGAATGGTGATGCATTTGGCGGACCGACAGGAGGCGATTTTGGAATTCTCTATCCTGAAGGTACGATTGCTAGAGCAACATATGGAAATCTACCGTTGTGGCCGGCGGAAGTGTGGGAAGGGCAAGTGGATGTCATTATCTTTGCTCTTCTTGTAATTATGAAATTAAAAAAATGGCCATCCGGTGTAATTTTTTTGTTGTACATGATATTATACAATTTATCAAGATTCTTTTTAGAAAATCTACGAGGGGATAGTCCCCGATTTTTATTCAATTGGTCCGCAGCACAATGGACTAGTGTAGCTGCAGTAGGTATTGCTCTAATGCTTTTAGCATGGAGAATATGGAAGGATCAGCAAAAAAAGCTAGTTCATTAAAAAGCGTCAAAATAAACTCAGTTGCCGATGTCTTTAGGCACTAGTAAGATCAGAATGAATTATTTTATGGTATAAATATTGCTTAGGATCGTGGTAATAGAACCCCGATGATTCCACCAATACCACCCGAAACAATTGCTAGGATTGTTTTTTCTCCCATTTTTAACCAAGATGGTGTATCTGACCAGAAAATTGAAGATATGATTAATACCAAAAGAATAAATCCAAGACCAACAGCTATCCCATAGAATAATCCCTTTGTGCCTGCTTGGTAAGCTGTGATAAAGGCAGCAATAAAGATACTTGCACCAAAAATAATGTTAATCGACATTTCAGACTCAGGAAGTGATGTGTAAGACAGTAGGACGCTTAATACCAGCGACATTAATATTGCCAAGATAGATGTCAAGAGAATACCTTTGATAACTAAGCTAAACTGAAAGGATTTTAACATGATTATCCCCCCTTTGATGATAACTACGTATGCTTTATTTTACTGGAGTATGACTATTAAACACTAAAAAATCCAAATTTATTATGTAAATACTTGAAGGAATCATTCAAATTTGTGCCTTGAGCATAGCGAAAGGAATGACACTTATAATGAAAAAAACAATCCCTGATTTTATAAAAATGAAACTTGCCGGTGAGAAAATTAGTATGTTAACAGCCTATGATTATCCTTCTGCTCAGTTGGTTGAAAAAGCCGGAATCGATACGATCCTTGTTGGAGACTCTTTAGGTATGGTAGTTCTAGGTTATGATTCAACTGTACCTGTAACAATGGAAGAAATGATTCATCATAGTAAAGCTGTTCGCAGAGGAGCTACAAAGACATTTATTATCGTTGATATGCCGTTTATGAGTTATGCTTCAATTGATCTTGCATTAATGAATGCAGGCCGACTGATCAAAGAAGGCGGAGCAGATGCAGTAAAACTTGAAGGGGGTTTAAACTATGTTCCAATTGTTCAAGCCCTTACCCAAGCGGGAATTCCTGTTGTTGGACATATTGGATTAACTCCTCAAACAGCAAGTCAACTTGGTGGATTCAAAGTTCAAGGGCGAGACTTAGATAGTGCCAAGCAGTTAGTTAAAGATGCTCATGCATTAGAACAAGCCGGAGCTTTTTTGCTGACGCTAGAGGCAATTCCAAAGCAAGTTGCAGAACAGATTACCACTGAACTGAAAATACCGACAATTGGGATTGGCGCGGGGCTTGATTGTGATGGACAGGTCCTTGTATTTCACGATATATTGGGGCTATTCGAACGATTTAAACCAAAATTCGTCAAACAATATGCTTTATTAGGACAGGACGTGGTTCAAGCACTAAGGAGATACAATGAAGAGGTAAAAGCATGTCAATTTCCAGGAGAGGAACATAGTTTTAATTTATCTGACGAAGTTTTTCAAAAGCTTTATGGGAATAAATAAGCAGACTCTTAAATACGATTAAAATAGATTACTGAGTTCATGATTTTTGTGTAGCAATTTTGTTTTTATTTGTTTATAATAATGAGGAAGGATGGACTTACATTGAGATTAAAGGAAAAAACTCATCGTAAATTTGTTGAATTTTTTCAAAAGGTTTCCATGATGTATAATGGTAAGGAATTCGAATTAGCATATTCAGATATTCAACGCGAAACAGGAGCGGCAAGTGTTACTTTAAAACGTGCGATTCAGGCCTTGGCCGAAGACGGAGTGATTGAAGTACATCCGGGACGCAATTCGAGATGTGCACGTTTTAAATATCTTTTGCCCATTAATGAAAGGGACGATAAATCTTCAGTAGCAATGCTTAATGAACGAAATCCAGAGGATTTAAGTGACGAAGTAAAGCCTCGAGCCGGAGGATTTTTGGTTACAATAAATGAAGATATCACAGAGCTAACGCAGAATGTCAATCATCTTCGTAGGCGGGTGCGTAATCAAGAAATGGCAATTGCCTTAATTCAAGATCGTTTATCGAAGCTTGAGGATAAATTGACCAGGCTATAATTTCCAAGCATTTGCTAGAGATTTTCGTAAATTGTAGTGATATAATACAATTAAAACCTGACTTGTTCGTATGGATTATCATGGTTTGATCCTATATGTGACAAGGGAACTAAATGTTAAACTATTACAGCAGGCCCTTTTTTGGGAAGTTGGAACGTTTAAACTAGGTGCCCACCTGCGAGAGCGGGGTCAGAAACCTGAAGTCTTACGGCAAGTTGGGGAAGGGTAGGGTTTTCCCTACCCTTATAAATTTAAGGGGTATATTGATGACTCGAATCATACTAACGCGTCATGGAGAGACCATATGGAATATTGAACGGCGAGTGCAAGGAAGTTTGGATTCTCCACTTACGGAAAAGGGAATACTTCAGGCCCGTTCTTTAGCAGCTAGACTGATAAACGAGGGTATTAACTATATTTATTCCAGTGATTCCCTTCGGGCAATAAGTACGGCAGAAGAGATTCGTTGTGTACTAGGGCTTGAAACAGTATATAAAAAAAAAGCATTGCGCGAGTTTGCTTTTGGCGAATGGGAAGGGCGTATCTGGCAAGAATTAAGAGAAGAATATCCTGATATATTTAAAATTTGGGACTTGGAACCACATCTTGTAACCATACCTGGTGGCGAGAATATGGAACTTGTAACGGAAAGGGCTTGGAACTTTTTACAACAAATTATTACACTCCATCCGGAAAAAACAGTTTGTCTAGTAACGCATGGATTAACCTTAAAGATGTTAGTTACCAAAGCACTAGGTTATGAAGTTCATGAGTGGGCAAGAACACCGTGGCAATATAACACTGCTTTAAACATCTTTGAAATCGTTGGACACCAATGGATACCAAGGCTTATTGGGGATTGTAAGCATTTAGACGAATTAGAATTAAATTATCATTTAAGTAAGTAGTTCCAAAGTTAGTTTAAAATTAGTTTAAAAGAGGATAAATATTAGGATAGAATTTTCCCATAGTAGTAGTCTTTAAGAGCAAAATAGATGAATAATGATTTCATAAACAGCGAAAGGGACAAAAATTTGTCCCTTTCGCCTTTATAGAGTGCGCCACGCATGGTGAAACTAAACGGTAAATGTCAGGATAATTCAGATGTTATTGAGTGCTTTTTTCCCAATCTTGTATAAACATATCACTTAATTTTGCAGATGCTATTGGAGAAGGGACAGTAATGGAAAATTCGTGATTGGCAATAAACGAATAGCGTGTCCAGTTTGAACTGCTCAACAGAAAAGTCGAGTTATCGAAAATGGCTAAGTTCATCCTGAGTGGGGTTTGAGTAGGGAAATAGCGAATGGTGATATTTTTGGCCGTTAATTTTTCTAATACACGCGTACTGTCTGATTTACTCATTACTGCTCGATCTAAAATAAGGCGAATGTCTAACCCTTTCCCGGCAGCCTCAACTAAAGCTTGAATCAATTCTGGATCAGTGTTTTCAGAGATATCCGGAATCTCTATCCAAATGGATTTTGTACTAGATGATATCAGCCCGGCAAGTTGTTGTTTAACATTAACATTAGTCGCTAATGTAATATTATCACTAGGTAGAGGAGAGGTTTTGGGTACATCCAAGGGGAAAGTAGTGGTAAATTGCCAATCATTGGAAAATAAAGTTGCAACTCTCCAAGCGGATCTTCCAGATAATTCTACGGCCAGATCATGGGCTAGCAGTCTATCGGTAGTCCAAAGTGGACCATAGATCATCGCTGTTTTTTGGTCAACAACTAGGTATTTGGTATGGTTTATTTGCCCTTTTTGCGCAGGATAAAAATGAATTGATACATTTTGACTCTTTAAATAATCTAGCGTAGCTTGATTTTTTTTTTGCCATTGGTCTAAGAGAATACGAACATCAATCCCTGAACGAGACTTCGAAAGAAGAAGCTGAATAAGTTGGGGGTCATCAAATACAGCCTGCTCAACGTAAATAGACGTTTGTGCAGACTGAATGAGGGCTAACGTGCGATTATAGATTGCATCTTGATCAATATAAAGTGCTTCAGCCGGTAGGTCAGAAATTGAAACTTGTTCAGGAAAAAGTTTCGGAAGCTTAAATGAACACCCTATTAAAAACAACATACTGAAAATCAATAAAAAAGGTAAA
>JBMNTM010000125.1:0-5262 GCA_050945735.1 Desulfosporosinus sp. | reverse complement strand
CAGGATTTGCTCATCGGTAAATCCAGAGATAATGAAGCATTGATTTGTCAACTACAGAACTGGATCGGCGAATTGCCCAGTTATATCAAGGCTTTATTCGCACAACCGAGGTGCGAAAGTTGAGTTATAAAATATATTTTATTCTATTAATTTTTCATGGTTTGATTTACCTGGCGTGTGACCAGGATTTTTTATGGATTTATTAAGCAACGAGGGAAGAAACATTATAAGGAATTATTTGGATTCATATTGTAGAATAATTTTGCATAAAAAGTCTAGAGGAGGGATTTGCTGTGAATGTAATTTTATCGCCAGAAGATTTTGTCCAGGAATCACTGGAATTACACCTTTTTTTTGGGCGAATTATGAAGGAACATTCAATATTTCTAGAAGCTGGTTTTGTACCAAAAGATGCCGCATTAGCACAACAGGCAGATATGTTTAAGTGTCAATTCGCCGAAGTTTTACATGAGGCTGTAATGCTAGCTAATGGGGTGGTCAGCGAGGAATTATTAAACTCGGGAGAAGCGATAACCAATAAAACTCTACGGGCAGAACAAATTACCGAGGAACTTTCCGGCATTGCTATCGATTCAATTATTACTTCAGAGGAACTCAGACTGAATCCCAATGCAGGGATGAACCAACCACAACTGGAGGCCCAAGTTAATGCATTAAATCAAAAAGTAATTTGTTTGACTAATGATTTGGTTCAATTTAAGACCAACATACTTGAAGGGATGCTGCAATGTAAATTATTCACTTTCAATTTCCCCTTATTAATCATTCATATTCGGAGAGAAGCACTTTTCTATATTGAAAAATTAGAACGATTACAACGTCGCATGGTAATTGATTATGTTCAGCAAGCTCTCGAAGAGGAAAGGTTTTGGAATAGGCAAATGGAGGAGCACGCTGAGTTTATCAGCCATTTACTTGATCCTACTGAGACTGAATTAATTCTTCAGTCAAATAATTTTGCAGAGCAGTTTAATAAATTGGAGAATATAGTACAGGGAAGGATAGAAGGCACAACAACTCTTAGTCAGCTAACACGGGAAACTATCAGAGCAACCAGGGCACTTAGAAACTTTAAAGCAGCTGGTACGGAAGGGTTACTAATGTGTAAAATCAAATCAATAATCATTCCTCTCTTAGCAGATCATGTATTAAGAGAAGCTAACCATTATTTGAAAATATTAAATAGGGTAAAACGAGGTATAGAGTTATAACACAATATGGATTTATAGATAATTTTAATGACGAAAAGGCACACAGGAAGTATCGACCTGTGTGCCTTTTCATTTCCTACTATCTTTTTTGTTTAAAGTCTGCTTAATCTGCGCTCTACAAAACGTGTAATCCTTTTTAAGGCTTCTTGAAGTTGCTCTATGGAATAAGCGTAGGAACAGCGAATAAATCCTTCTCCAGAAGGGCCAAAAGCGGTCCCTGGGACTACAGCTACTTTTTCTTCCTTCAATAGTTTTTCAGCGAACTCTTCGGAGGATAAGTTAGTCTTTGCAATATCCGGAAATACATAAAAGGCTCCTAAGGGTTCGAAACAGTCGAGACCCATTTGTCGAAAACCATGAACTATGAGGCGACGTCGCCGATCATAAGCAGTGACCATGTCATCTTTAGCTTGAGAGGCAGAACGCAGCGCTTCTAGGGCTGCTAATTGGCCCATGATCGGGGCACAGAGCATGGTATATTGGTGAATACGCATCAACCCTTTGATAAGATCTGCATGTCCAGCAACGTATCCAATTCTCCAGCCGGTCATAGCATAGGCTTTTGAGAAGCCGTTTACAAAGAGTGTGCGGTCGCGCATGCCTGGTAAACTGGCAAACGAGACATGTTTTCCGTTATAAGTGAGGTCAGAATAAATATCATCAGCCAAAACGAGAAGATCGTGTTTTGCCACAAAGTCGGAAATAGGAATAAAGTCCTCACGACGCATAATCGCACCGGTTGGGTTATTCGGATAGGATAGCACTAAAAGTTTGGCTTTCGGTGTATAAACCCGGTTTAAATCATCTACCCGTAAACGAAAGTCTTCTTTGGCGTAGGTTGGAACGTAACGAACACTTGCCCCAGCCAGTATTGCACAGGGACCATAGGATACATAGGATGGGTCCGGAACCAAGACAACATCTCCCGGCTCGAGCACAGCACGCATAACGAGATCAACAGCTTCACTGGCTCCGGCGGTTATGAGGATTTCTTGAGATGGATCGTAGCAAAGTCCATATGATTTAATTAAATGGTGGGAGAGTTCTTCACGCAACTCCAAAAGACCGGCATTACTGGTATACATGGTTTGTCCCTGTTCCAAAGAAAATATGCCGCTTTCTCGCACGGTCCAGGGGGTAACAAAATCAGGTTCTCCTACACCTAAGGAAATCACATCTTCCATAGTGGCGACAAGATCAAAAAATTTGCGGATCCCTGAGGGAGGGAGATTTGCGACATGGGAGGCGAGGTAACGATTCATGGTGAAACCACGAGACGTTCAATTGTCTCTTCCTCTCCCATAAGCTCAATTCCGTTTTGCTTATAGCGGCGAAGTACAAAGTGCGTCGCTGTGCTTTGGACATGCTCAAGAGGGGCTAATTTTTCCGCTACAAAAAGAGCTACCTCTTGCATTGTTTTACCTTCTATAAGCACCAGGAGATCGAATCCACCGGACATAAGAAAAAGCGTTTTTATTTGAGGAAACTTTTGTAAGCGTTTGGCGATTTTATCGAAACCATAGCCTCGCTGCGGCTGAACTTTAACTTCGATAAGAGCGGAAACCTTTTCTTCGCCGGTTCGAGCCCAGTTGATCATGGGTTTATAGCTGACAATGATTTTGTCTTTTTCCCAATCGATTATACGTTTTTTGATATATTCAACTGACAATCCAGTTTGAATGGAAAGCTCTTCAGGTGTAAGGCGACAATCTTCAGCGATAAGTTTGAGAAGTTTATGATCCTCTTCTGTAAGCATTTGATACACCTCTTTATTAACCTCCGCCTGACGGTTAGAAATCGTTATTCAGGAGCTATACAGTTCTTGTTTCCCGCATAAAGAAGCGGGAGTTTTAGAACTGTAAGCTATCGGATTAACAGAGTTCTTAGCGTCAGACGGTTTTTTTATTCATCTTAAAAGTCTTTATATAACATAGTAGATTATATCACACTATATAACTAAGATTAGAGCAGTTAGTAATATTAGTCGTTACTTCTGTGTAACGCATTATATCTGAGCTTTCGTCGCATTAAGAAGTCCGCCTGCAAGAAGGATTTTAGCTTGCCGTTCGCTGAGATCATGCTTAACCCAAATCGGATTTGAGTCGTTATTTAAGGTAATGGCAAATGGGGCAGGCGTTTGAATAGCGCGATGCAGATCTGTAAGGTGTATAATATCCCCGGAATCCATTCGACTAAGGTCTTCCTCGTTGACAAAAGTGAGCGGTAGTATGCCGAAATTAATCAGATTGGCACGGTGGATACGAGCAAAACTTTGGGCTAAGACAACACGCAATCCCAAGTACATCGGTGCCAGGGCGGCGTGTTCACGACTTGAGCCCTGGCCGTAATTGTGGCCGGCAATAATGACACTTTGCTTTAGTGCCTTGGCCTTGGAGGCAAACTGAGCGTCGATTTTGTGAAAAGCGTATTCTGAAATGGCAGGTATGTTTGAACGGAGCGGGAGAATCTTGGAGCCGGCAGGCATAATATCGTCTGTAGTTATATTAGAACCTAGCTTTAGGATGATGGGCAAGCTTAGAGTGTCATCCAGTTTAGGTGCAAGGGGAAGTGGCTGAATATTGGGGCCGCGTCGAATTGGTGTATCCGGATCACCAGGCGGTAAGATCATACTGTCATCAATGCGGAATAGATCTGGGAAATCCACAACGTAAGGAAGTCCTAAGGTACGGGGATCAGTAATGTAACCCGTTAAAGCACTGGCTGCTGCTATCTCAGGGCTCGCTAAAAAGATCGATGCATCTTGTGTTCCACTTCGACCTTTGAAATTACGGTTAAAAGTTCGTAAAGAGACCCCTTTGGATATCGGCGCTTGACCCATTCCTATACACGGACCACAGGTTGACTCAAGCAGTCGTGCCCCGCTATCCAGAAGATCAGTTAAGGCACCGTTATTGGCTAGCATACTTAAAACTTGACGGGATCCGGGAGATATAACTAAGCTAACGTCCGGATGAACGTGTTTACCTTTTAGGATCTGACTTACAATCATCAGATCTTGAAAGGAAGAATTCGTACAACTACCGATTGCAACCTGCTGTACGGGCTGATTTGCTAGATTTGTTACCGGAACTACATTATCTGGGCTATGGGGACAAGCTACTAAGGGAACTAGCTTAGATAGATCTATTGTAATTTCTTCGTCATAAGACGCGTCCTCATCGGCAGAGAGAGCAACATAATCCTCAGCTCTTCCTTGTGCTTTTAAAAACCTAAGGGTTTGCTCGTCACTGGGAAATATTGAAGAAGTCGCGCCTAGTTCGGCACCCATATTAGTAATAGTTGCACGTTGCGGTACCGTAAGGGTTTTTACGCCCGGTCCGGAGTATTCAATAATTTTGCCGACACCTCCCTTGACAGAGAGGATGCGAAGAATTTCCAATATTATATCTTTGGCGGACAACCAGTCCGAAAGTTGTCCTGTAAGGTAGATGCGAAGGACTTTCGGGTTAGGAAGATAAAAAGCTCCTCCGCCCATCGCTACGGCAACATCTAAACCGCCTGCCCCTATAGCCAGCATTCCCATTCCGCCGGCAGTGGGGGTATGACTATCTGAGCCAAGCAAGGTTTTACCGGGTTTAGCGAAGCGTTCAAGATGTACCTGGTGACAGATTCCGTTACCCGGTCGAGAAAAATATGCACCGAAGCGTGCAGCAGTACTCTGTAAAAATGCGTGGTCATCAGCATTTTCGAATCCTGTTTGAAGGGTATTGTGATCTATGTAACTGACTGAGCACTCTGTCCGCACTCTGGAAATATTCATTGCTTCAAATTGTAAATAAGCCATTGTTCCAGTGGCGTCCTGAGTTAACGTTTGATCAATCCTTAGCGCAATTTCAGTGCTTTTTTCTAAATCACCGGAAACTAAGTGTGAAGAAAGTATTTTTTGAGTCAAATTTTGCCCCATTATAAGTCCTCCCTTAATAAACTAATTATTTCTTCAAATATCTCTTGTTTTCACAGTATTTCATTTTATTCACGAACAGCATATCTCTTGATTATTACATCTTTG